>NZ_JADBTZ010000110.1:0-5435 GCF_020245885.1 Microcystis sp. M165S2
AACGCTTGACAGGGGAATAGAGGTGAAGGGGGTATTTTGTTCGGTGCTAGACTGATATTTGAGTAAGCCAGACAGGAGCCAGAAAAAGATATTTATCAGAAAAGTCATGATCAAGCTAGAGGTTTAAAGACTGATCGGGTTGCAATTATTTTTATTAATAAATATTTTACACAATTCATACCAGGTAAGCAAGAGGGCGACGGCACTACGACCGAATCATTACCCAATTATGATCTATCTATCTAGAAATGTCATTCCTTTGGCTGTCCCCCACTCCCCAACACCCAACCCCCAACACCCAACCCCTCACGGATCACCGAAAAAGCCTAGCTCAATCTGGAAATTTTGATTATGATCATTAGTAATTGACCTGTATTTGTGATATAGATTCAAAGGAGAAACACGGTGTCCACAGAAGTCATCGAAAAGCGTTCCACAGCGACAATCCGTAAACCAGCACCGCGTTATCGCGTTTTACTCCACAATGACGACTTTAACTCGATGGAGTATGTGGTTCAGAGTTTAATGCAAACGATCGCCGGTATGACGCAACCCCAAGCAGTCGATATCATGATGGAAGCGCACACTAATGGTACGGCCTTGGTGATTACCTGCATCCAAGAACACGCGGAATTCTACTGTGAAACCTTGAAAAATAAAGGTTTAACCAGCAGCATCGAACCCGATGAATAAAAGATTACGGGTAATTGCCACTTACCCAGTCCCCCTACGACTGGGAATTTTTATTTTGCTCTTACTTTTTCTCTGGTTGCCGATCGCACTTCCCCTCTATCACTTTTTTGCCACTAATGCTAATCTTGTCTCAATTTTGACCCTTTCTGTTCTCTATCTGGAATTTTTGGGGTTATCCCATTGGTGGGGACGGACAATTTATGGCGATGAGGGATTAGCCGATTATGGTTTGATTTGGCGAATAAAAACGCCGATCGAATTAATTAACGGGTTGGCGATCGGTTTATTTTTCACTTTCTCGCTTTTTCTGTCCCAAGCGTTCCTAGGTTGGTTAAATTTCTTACCCGCAAATCCCCAGATCAGCAAAATCATCCTGGAGGGGTTTTTAGTCGCTTTAGCGGTGGGTTTTGCCGAAGAATTACTATTTCGGGGCTGGTTACTGGGAGAATTAGAAAAGGATTATCGTCCCGCTATCGCTCTAGTGATTAGTGCCTTAATTTTCGCTCTTGCTCACTTTATTAAACCTTTAGCCGAAATTATCCGCACTTTTCCCCAATTTCCTGCCTTAGTCCTCCTAGGATTAATTCTCGGTTGGGCAAAACGCGCCTGTGGTGGTAATTTGGGTAAAAGTATCGGTCTGCACGCGGGTTTAATCTGGGCATACTATATATTAAATGTGGGTCAGTTAATTAAATACACTGGTACTGTTCCCGATTGGTTAACTGGAATCGATAAAAATCCTTTAGCGGGAGTGATGGGTTTACTTTTCCTGACAATTCTCGCTATCTGGACAAGAAAAAAGCAGTTTTGAGTGAACGATAGGGGATTAAATCAATTACTATAAAGGGGAAATTGCCCATGAGACTTATAGCCGATGAATCGATTATTATCTTTTCTAGAATATCGCCCGCGTTTGCGTAATATCCTATCTTTTTGTTTCTCTCTTATCGTCATGCTGTTGATCGGTGTAGGCAAGGTCACAGCACAAGATTCAAATAATTCTACTCTGGATTTAGTTGCTAATCTCTGGATGTTAATAGCCGGCTCTTTAGTATTCTTTATGAATGCGGGTTTTGCCATGCTGGAAACGGGTTTTGGTCGTACTAATAACGCCACTAATGTCTTAGCTAAAAACCTAATTGTCTTCTGTGTTTCTGCCTTGGCTTATTGGATGTTTGGTTTCGGTTTAATGTTTGGCGATACATCCGCACTAGAGAATAGTTTCTCTGGTGGTACAGGATTTTTCTTGGAAATTTTAACCCCCAATAATCAATACAGTCAATTCCAAGAACTGTGGCCGGGTCGTTCAATTGCTACTTTATTTTTCTTTCAATTAACTTTTGCGGGAACTGCGGCGACCATTGTATCGGGAGCAGTGGCAGAAAGAGTTAAATTTTGGGCATTTTTGCTATTTAGTTTCTGTTTAGTCGCTTTCTCTTATTCTCTTACAGGACATTGGATTTGGTCATCAGAAGGGTGGTTATATAACTTATTTAAGTTTCGAGATTTTGCCGGTTCAACGGTGGTGCATTCGGTCGGAGGAATGGCCGGATTAGTGGGTGCTTGGTTACTAAAACCGAGGGATGGACGCTTTGGTTATAATCGCAAAACCGATAGTTATGAAGAAAAAGAAAGAGGAAATTTTGCTCCCCATCAGTTAGGGTTTGCAACTCTTGGTTGTTTAATTCTTTGGTTAGGATGGTTTGGTTTTAATGGTGGTTCGGCGGTAAATTTGGATAATGTCCCCATGGCAATTACCACCACGATGATTGCCGCTGCCACGGGAGGAGTTTTGGCATTAATTCTTAATCCTTTAATTGGCCGCAAAGCCAGTTTATCCACAATTATTAATGGCATTTTAGGAGGGTTAGTGGGGATCACGGCATCATCAGGTTATGTTAATATCAAATCAGCTATTATCATCGGTGGCATTAGTGGCATTATTGTCTTATTAGGAGAAGAATTTTTAATTAAAACTAAAGTGATTGATGATCCAGCGGGAGCAATTCCAGTACATCTTTTTTGTGGTTTTTGGGGAACAATGGCGGTGGGTTTCTTTAGTACCAAAGATGCGGGAGAATTCGCCAATGGATTAACACAGGATAATTGGCTATCTCAAGTTGTTTTTCAATTTTTTGGATGGAATATAGTCATGGTATTTACCTTTATTTTTAGTTTAATTCTCTGGCTAATTATTGGCAATGTCCTCTATTATCTGCAAGCAATTGTTTTACGTCAAAAGAATCCACAGGTTAATTCCTCTCCTGTTAGAAGGAGTGAATCCTTCAATATTCTTCAAATATTCTCCCTATTTTGGTTACAGGGAAGGGAAGGAATCCGGGTATCATTATCCGAGGAATTAAATGGTAGTGATGGGGTATTTAGTGATTGAAAAATTAATGTTTATTCAATAAGTTTTTGGCAATCTGGATTATCTTGCAAAGCTCGATCGATATCCAGTTTCCAAGCTTTGTCCTTATGCCAACGTTTTGCCCAAAATTGAGCTTCTTTAAAGTTATCAGAAGTTGGGGGGATTTTGCACAAAATTTCAAAAGCACCTTCTCTATCCGGCACATTAGCCACAAAATTATTAATACCTAGTCCTATTGCTTGCTGAATTAACCTTAATTCATTTAATTGAGTCGCACACTTTTTAGGAAGCTGATTACCTTGTTTCTTTTTCAATTCTTGCAGTTGTTGAATATTCTTTTCTAAGGTAATATTAAAATCTCGTTTAGCACAAATTTCTGGAATACTAGGTGAAGGTGTCACCACGACATTAGGAGTCTTTTCAGGAGTCTTGAATGACCAAAAAGTAAATCCAAGAAAGCCTAATAGTGCCAATAAAGATAATATTCTAGTTAAACCCGCAGGAGAATTCTCCACATTAACTAATTTTTCTAGTTCTTGTTTAACCCATTGAACATTAAATACCTCTTGATAAATTCGATTGGTCACTTCTAGATACTCATCATTTTTAATCACTAATTCTGCTTGCTGAAGTGCCAATTTTTCCGGTTTATTATCAGCCAAGACTCTCCCCTGCAAAATATCTTGATAGGTTTCTAATGTTGACCTAACATTTTTATCAGGAATTAGGAGACTGTTTTGTATTTTCTGGAGATGGGCTGCCGCTTTATTTTGTAACCAATTTTCTACAATATTTTTCTGAATCAATTGTTCAATTAATGGTTTCTCTTGTCCTTCCCGCAACTCATTTTTATTGTCAATTAGCAAACGAATAACTATTTCTGTTAACTCCAAGTTAGCACCCGTCCAAGCTAGAATTTCCTCAATTAAAGCTGCTCGTTGATTCTCCTCAAATTTGGGCGTTAATTGTTTTTCAGCCAGTTGATATGCTGCCCCTTGACGCGCTATCTGTGCTTTTCGTTTGGCGGCGATTTCACTTAACTCTAAAAAACGCTTTTCTGACTCATTAATATCTTGATTTTCACTCCATTTTAAAGCTTCTTCTAAATCTTGATCAGAAAGAAGTTCCGGGGTACTAGCTACCAATTCCGCTTCCGGGTTAATCAGGATTTGTGGTAATTTGGCGGTGGCTAATAACTGCAATTCTTGACTGACGGTGATTTCTTCCCCGCGACCCCATTCCAATAAATCACTAGCTTGTTTTAATTCTTTAATAATAACCGGAGCGAGAGTGCGGTAGGAATGTTCGGGGTTAGCCAGTGCTGATTGGGCATTTTTAACTAAATATTGCCACTTTTGCTGTTCTGAAGCCAATTGAGACAGAGGTAAAATTAATTTTTGTAATTGCTGACGGGAAGCACTGGTTTCTTCCTGTTTGAACAGTTGTAACAGCTGTTTGAGGATATCTCTGACGCTGATGGAGATAGAAGAGGTTGCCGCAATAGCAGGGGTGGATTTTACTTGGTCGAGAAGATAGTTAAGATGGGCCTGTAATTCGGCAAAAGTCGGTTCACCGTTTTTAACGATAGCGTTAGCCTCCTCGGCCTGCAAACCTAAGGGAGCCTGCACCTTATCGATCAATATCTGAAGCAGATCATAACTCTTGAGGAACAAAGACTCTAATTTTTGATCCACTTGTATGGGATTTTCTTTCAATATTGTGAAAGCATCCTCAAGACGGTGAGCAGTTTTTTGGATACTACTATAGCCTAACATGGCCGCCCCTGCCTTGATGGAATGGGCGGCACGAAACATCTCGTTTATCTGTTCAGTGTTGTTCGTGAGATGGCCTAAGTCTAAAATCCCCTGTTCCAAAGTTTCCAGGTGTTCTTTTGCTTCTTCGATGAAATAGCCGAGAATTTTCCGATCGTTAGCGGAGTCCAAGGTATTATCCCCCTTATCACGATGCTATCTAGTCCTGGATTGGCCTAGTTTTTCATTAAATATATCAGTGACTCTTAAATCATTATAAATACATCAACAACTACCTCTGACAGGGGGACAAGCGAGCTAGAAGGTAGATAGGGCAAGCGATATAGCTCTTTGTCCTTTGATGTAATCCTTCAACCGATAGCGGCTAATTTGCATTAGCTCTTCTGTATTTTTTTAGGAACATTTGATGTAGCCCGAGCCAATGATAGAGATCTTGACCCACATAAAAACTGCTGTGCCTGCGTTGACCTTTATATCTTTTTTCAGGTCTTGTGACATATTTTTGGATTCCCATATCCTTAATTTTTTTACCTTGCATTGTGGCACTTGTGTAAGCAATAGCTATAACAATTATCAGCTTTGATAGGTATTGCGGTGCT
>NZ_JADBTZ010000111.1:0-5382 GCF_020245885.1 Microcystis sp. M165S2
AACATCATTAGAAAAGTAATTCCTGATGTCATTGACCAGGGAATAAAGGGTTTGCCGTTTAATCCTGTAGTGCTTGACCCACTACGAATGACTAAGCTTTCAGACTTTTAAGTAAGTTTGAGTAAGTTTAGTTGAGCGGTAAAATGAGTATAGACGACCACCGCTTATCGATCGCTAAGTAATTATGCGTGTATTTGTACTACTTTTTAACGCAGGCACAGAAAACGAAGGTATCCACACCATTCAAATGGGAGCTATCAATAAGGTGTTGATGTTTGAATCGGAAGATGATGCCACCCGTTATGCTCTGCTGTTAGAGGCACAGGATTTTCCGACTCCCACGGTAGAGAAAATTGATTCGGAGGAAGTGGCAGAATTTTGTCGCGACGCCGGCTATCAAGCGGAAATGATTGAAGCGGGTATGTTGGTAATTCCCCCCGAAAGCAATGCCGAGGAGTTGGATTGGCAAAAAGAGGAAGTCCCCCCCGCCGAGGAGGAGTTTTCCGAGATTCCCGATGCGGAGTTAGACAGCATCCGTCGTCGTCTAGAAGGACTTTTGTAATAAACCTCTTGTAAAAATCGAAAATTGTCCTGCTTGGTTAGGAGACAGGAGACAGTAGCCAGTAGTCAGGAGTTCGGAGTCAGAAGACAGGACAATAAATCGGCGTTGTTCCCTGTTCCCTGTTCCCTGTTCCCTGTTCCCTGTTCCCTGACCACTGATAACTGATCACTGATCACTGATCACTGAATATGACAACCGTGGGGGAATTGGGCGAAAATTTGGTGGCGGATTGGTTGCAATTACAGCAATGGCATATCCTCCAGCGTCGTTGGCGTAGTGCTGGCGGTGAAATCGATTTAATCGTCTTGTCTAAATCTCAGGCGACTCTCGCTTTCGTCGAGGTTAAAACCCGCAGTGCTGGCAATTGGGATTTAGGGGGCAAATTAGCGATCAATGACCGTAAACAAGGGAAAATTTACCAAGCTGCCCAGATATTTCTCGCCTTTTATCCCCAATGGTCTGATTTAAGCTGTCGCTTCGATGTGGCGTTAGTTAGTTGTCAAAAAAGTTCTCTATTAGCTTTACCTGAGTTTTCCCTTGATTATCCCTGTCAGCTACAGGCAGGTTATCAATTGCAATTACAGGAATATCTCGTGGCGGTTTTCTAAAAACACAATAGGCCCGCCTAGGGAGGCGGGCTTCATCTTGTACAAACGATATGGACTCCTAAAAAATTAACGGACTCAATACAATAGAGGTTTACAGAACCCACAACAGTCTATCTGTCAACTATCAAGATTCCTCAGTTTACCGACTCAGGTGCTGATTACGGCTCACTCCATCTGTCCTATATCGAGCAACAGAGGCGAAACCATACTTTACTTTACAAACTTTGAGAATCTGCGTCCGATTTAGCTGTTGCGTTGATCTAGAGCAGGTGGCACAGGCTCTAGGTCTTTTTGCCTGGAAGGAAGTTGAGTCGCTTCCTTTGTGCCTTATGTTTTTAAGATAACACGTTTGTCAGGACTCGATCAACCTTGTGATTAAAGTTTACACTTATTGATTTTTAGCAAAAATTGCCGTTACAAAACTATAGATAGGGTCTGCTGAAAAAGTTTTTCCTAGGGGCAGGGTGTAGGGTGTGGGGTGTGGGGTTTTACTTTTTAAACAGGATTTAGTATCACTATAAGTGGGAGAGGGTCACAAATAGAAGAGGAACCCAAAAAATGAGTCTAAAACTTTACTTTTTGCGTCATGGCGAAACCACAGCCAGTCAAGCGGGTAGTTTTTGCGGTCGATTAGACTTGCAACTAACCCCGGCCGGCTATGAAATGGCCAAGGATTTCGCTCTTGTCTATCGAGATGTGCCTTGGACAGGGATCTATTCTAGTCCCCTCAAGCGCACCATGGCCACGGCCACCCCTTTAAGCGATCTCTTAGGTATTCCCATCCACAAACGGGAAGGATTAAAAGAGATTGCCTACGGCCAATGGGAGGGAAAAACCGCAGCCGAGGTTAATCGGGAGTTTCATGATGATTATGTGCGCTGGTTAGCAGATCCGGGCTGGAATTCTCCCACAGAGGGCGAAAAAGGCATCGATATCGCTCGCCGCAGTTCGGAAGTATTAGAGGAAATCGACCATAATCACGATGATGGCCATATTTTGATCGTTTCCCATAAAGCAACGATCCGAATCATGTTATGTTCTCTTTTAGGCATTGATATCGGCCGTTATCGCGATCGAATTGCCATGCCCGTGGCCTCGGTGACGATCGTCGAATTAGCCGAACACGGTCCCCTCTTTCAAGTCATGGGCGATCGCTCTCACCTCCGCAATGACCTGCGCTTGCGAGCGGGAACCTAACCAGTCAACAGTAACCAGGAAAGCTCCGGAATTGGTCTCCTGAAAAACTATGTGCTTGATGTTATATTTTCTACGACACGGACAAACGGCCTATAGCAAAACGGGAGGATACTGTGGTACTCCAGAAAATGACCCCGGTTTGACTGCCGAAGGCATCGAAATGGCCGAGGAATTCGCCGATGTCTATCGTTCTTTACCTTGGCGCGCGGCCTACGTCAGTCCCCTACAAAGAGCTATTCAAACCGCTAAACCCCTCTGTGAAGCGGTGGGACTGAAATTAGAAATCCGCCAGGGATTACAAGAGATCGGTTATGGTCTTTGGGAAGGTATGCACCCCAACGATATCGATCGTCAATATCATGATCTCTATGTACGCTGGTTGACGGATCCGGCTTGGAATGCCCCCCCCAACGGGGAAAGGGGGATCGATATCGCCCGTCGTTCGGCGGCCGTTTTGGAGGAAATTGAACACACCCACAGTGATGGCAATATCCTGATTGTTTCCCACAAGGCCACCATCCGGATCATGCTCTGTAGTCTGATGGGTATCGATGTGGGCCGTTATCGCGATCGGTTTGAAATGCCCGTGGCCGCTGTCAGTATCGTCGAATTAGGCAGTCGTGGCCCGCTTTTCCATGGCATCAGTTTACGTTCCCACCTCAGTGAGTACCTGCGTTCTCTCCCCTGCACCTAATCAGTGATCAGTGATCAGATGTGAGTTTTCAGTTCACTGTTTACTGTTTACTGATCACTGAAAATACTCCCCACTCCCCATTTATGCCCAAAATCCATCAGTTTGAACTATTACCTTCCACTAATACTAAAGCTTGGCAATTATTAGAATCGGGGGAAAATCCGCCTTTTGTGGTGATTGCTAGTCAACAAAGTGCTGGGAGGGGACAATGGGGACGGGAGTGGATTTCTGAACAGGGAGGATTATATTTATCTTTGGCGTTAAATCTTGATTTAGAGGTGGATAAATCTGCCCATCTCGTTCTCGCTACAGTTTGGGGCATCGCTCATCACCTGAATTGTCAAGAAATACCCGTTAAAATCAAATGGCCGAACGATTTGGTCCTATTAGGGCGCAAACTAGGGGGAATTAACCTAGAAACCCGTATTCAGGGCCAAAACATCCCAGAAGCAGTCATCGGAGTGGGCATCAATTGGGCTAATCCCGTCCCCCCCACGGGCATTAATTTACAAGCTTTGGCTGGCAATAAAATCACCTCGATCGCTCAATTAACCGATGTCATCAGCGATGCTATCCTATACGGCTATGAATATTACTGTAATCACGGCATAAAAGCCCTATTAGCCTCCTATTTAGGAATTTTTGCTAATTTTGGTCAAAAGATAGTTTTTGAGGGCTATCAGGGCATAATAACGGGGGTAAGCGATCGAGGGGAATTAAAAGTTAAACTAACCTCGGACAATGCCAGTAGCGAAATCTATCTACCGGCGGGTAGGGTCAGTCTCGGTTATAATCAAGTCTAAATATTTTTTTGACTAAACTGTGAGAAGTGAGGCCGCCCTATGTATCCTTCATCGGTGATATTGAAACTTTTTCTAGGAAAATCCTTAAAAAAGAAGCTGAGTTTATGCAGTGGTCTCGGTTTAGTAATCAGCGGTCTGATTACTCTTGCTCCCAATGCGAACGCTAATTCTGAAACTGGCAGCGAAACCCCGGTAGTGGAAAATGCCGCCCCGACTCTGAAAGCCCCCGTTATCAAAGAAAATACTAATCCCGCCCCCCGTCTGGCTATCCCCGAAAACCATCAAACCGATATGCCTACCCTTGCCCCCCGGGCCGGCGGTAAAAATAATTTTATCGATACTAGAAACTTTAACCCCCCCAGTTCCGTTGTTGTCACCGAGCGCCGCAGTGGTTGCCAAACCATCGCCCAAAATGGTCAACTGGTAGGAGGTAGCTGTAATCTGGCGGCCCGGGCCTCCCGTCGTCAGCCGGTCAGCACTGTGGCCAAACCCTTACCCCCAGTTAATCTGGCCCGGGTACGTCTCAATCCTAATCCAGCCGTGCGGGTGGGACGGCAGCCCCGAAATCAGCCGGTTATCGCTAATAATTCCCTGCGTCGTTATGCCCCCACTCTCGTGGCTGCTAGCGCCCCAGTACGTCTTGCACCCCCGACGGTGATTGCGAGTCAGGTGGTGGCCCTCAATCCCCCGGAATGGAATGGCGTAAAATTAGCTTTGGCCCCGGTGACTCGCGCAGAAGTGGAAGCAATCAGCGAAGCGACCACCTATGAGCGCGCCACCCGTTTAAGTCCCACGGATTCTAACCAAACTCAACGCACCGATTTAATCTTTCCCCTCGCCCTTCCCGCCCAAATTACCTCGGTTTTCGGGTGGCGAAATCATCCGGTCAGCGGGAATCGGGCCATGCACGCGGGTACTGATTTAGGCGCACCAATGGGAACACCTGTATTAGCCGCCTACGCGGGGGAAGTGGCCACCGCCGACTGGTTAGGAGGTTACGGATTAACGGTGATTTTACGTCACCTCGATGGTAGTCAAGAATCTCGTTATGCCCACCTTTCGGAAATTACCGTCAAACCGGGAGAATGGGTGGAACAGGGTGCGGTTATCGGTCGTGTGGGTAGTACGGGACTTTCTACTGGTCCCCACCTACACTTTGAATGGCGACACCTAACCGAACAGGGTTGGACTGCCGTAGATGCCGGTTTACATCTAGAATTAGCCCTCGATAATCTGGTGCAGAGAATGCAAATGGCCGCAGCCACTGACTCTAATCAGAATTGATTGGTCTTGGCTGACAACCATAGCAGTTTTTGGAGCTTAAAAACGCATCGTTGAGCTTTTGCCCAATTGATGCGTTTTCATACATTTGCAGTCTTAAGTAGGGTTTGCTGAATAAAGCTAAAAACCTTACAGGAAAAGGCTTTTAGCTAGATTGAGAGTCGCTCAGGTGCCCCTGAATCTGCTAAAATTACTCAAAACCCTTGCATCTTCTCTCCTTAGTACCAATGTATCGCA
>NZ_JADBTZ010000112.1:0-2565 GCF_020245885.1 Microcystis sp. M165S2
ACTTTCTAGGAAATAAGGTGGAACATGAGATTTTTTCGACTTGTTCAAAGTGGCCGGAGGGCATTCGGACACTCAAAATGGACGGGTCGGAAAGCGTAAGACTTCTGTTAAAGAAGCAGCATCCCGTGAAGCGTCAACCCCATTCAGCGACCATTCTAAAAAGGTGGCGTGGTGAGGAATCGCCGTCCGTTTTACGGCGGCGAGGATGTCAAAATCACAGTTATCTAAGTAGGTAGGTGTTATGTCAGACACCCCCCTTATTAAGGGGGGATCAAAGACAACATCTATCTTTTATTTAATTCCACCCACTTACTGATCTAGCTGACGGCTGACGGATCAAGACTAATTAACGCTGAATTTGGTCAAAAATCGCCCCATCAGCGAAGAATTTTTGCTGGATCGCATCCCAGCTACCGATCGCCGTATAGGAGAACAGATTCGGCACTTTTGGGTATTGTTTACTAAACTCTTTAGCCACATTAGCATTAACCGGGCGGAAACCCACCTTGGCGAATTCCCGCTGCGCTTCCGGAGTAAAGAGAAATTGGGCAAAAGCCGTCGCTACTTCCCGGGTTTTGCGTTTATCAACTATTTTATCCACTACGGCCACGGGCGGATCGATCGAAACATTGACCGAAGGAATAGTATAGGAAAAACCGGTTTCTCCTTTTTGACGGGCCAGAATCACTTCGTTTTCGTAGTTAAGCAGCACATCCCCCTGATCCTGTTTAAAGAAGACATCGCTGGCTTCCCGGGCATCTTTGGGTAGTACAGGAACGTTTTTATAGACATTGCGGACGAAACTGGTCGCTTGTGCTTGATTGCCGCCGGTCTGAGTTACCGCTCCCCACAGGGCCAGAAAATTCCACCGGGCCACCCCAGAGGTTTTCGGGTTGGCAGTGATGACTTTAATCCCCGATTTGGCTAGATCCGGCCAGTTGCGGATTGCTTTCGGATTGCCCTGACGAGTAACTAAAGCTACCACGGAACGAGTGGCGATGCCGTTATTGGGGAGTTCTTTCTGCCAACCGGGGTTAACTAAACCCGCTTTTTGCAAGCGTTCCACATCGGAACCGATAGCCAAATTTACCACATCTGCATCTAATCCGTCGATAATAGCGCGGGTTTGGGAACCAGAGCCGCCATAACTCTGTTTAATCACCACATCCTGTTTTTTCTCTCTTTTCCATTTGTTGACGAATAGAGGGATGATTTTCGAGTAGGCCGATTGAGTCACCGCGTAGGAAACCAGGGTGATTTCCACGGTTTGTTGTTTAGCTTGCTGTTTATCCGCAGCTGCCAGCAGATTACTCGATGCCGATAGGGGACTAAAAGCTAGTCCGATTCCCGTTGTGACGACGGCAGCCGTAGCGAGAGAAATAAAAGGTAATAGGGTTTTCGGTTTTTGGGGTCTAGGCTCATGGATCACGATGTCATCGGCTCCTTTGTTTATTTATGGGAGATTGCTAGGTATTTTCTCTGAAATTGTATTTTATATGAAATGAAAAACAATTTCAATACATTGAAGAAAAATTTATACACTCTTAGTTAGGTTAGATGCAAATAAATCAAGCCATTAATGGCTTGATTAGCTCAAAAAACTAGAAATATTCGATTTATATGGCTTAAATGTCCCTTTAAATCTGCCTGAAGCCTCTTTATGCTTCCAGAATAGAGATTTTATCGTTTTTATGGAGAAGAAAGAATTTTTTAGCGATCAAAAACCTCTCCCTAGGTGGCTTCACCGGTGAAGTTAGCGGACCTTAGCAACTATTCCCCTAAAATTGAAGCGGTCTAACGACTTCAATCAATGAGCAGGGTGCGTTCTCAAAAATCTATTGGTAGAACAGTAGAACTTGCATTAGGGAACGCACCCTACAGCTACAGCGATAGCTTGTGTATGTATGTTAAAATGTCTGTTATTCGAATCCAGAGGCTGAAGCCATGAGTAATAAAGAAGCAGTTATTGAGCTTGTTAAACGTCTCCCTGAGGACATTTCTTTGATAGAGATCGCTGAGCAAGTCAGGTTTATTGCCGCTATTCAAGAGGGATTTGAAGCAATTGACTTGGGTAAGGGTCTGCCAGTGGAAACGGTTGAAAAAATGATGGAATCATCGACTACAAAGTAATTCTTTCGCCCCAGGCTATTCGTGATTTAGAAACTATCGTCCGCTATGTGGCAATTACGAATCCTGAATTAGCGAAAAAATTAGGTCAACAATTAC
Source organism: Microcystis sp. M165S2 (assembly GCF_020245885.1). NCBI lineage: Bacteria > Bacillati > Cyanobacteriota > Cyanophyceae > Chroococcales > Microcystaceae > Microcystis > Microcystis sp. M165S2. Next base: position 2,227 of record NZ_JADBTZ010000112.1, read on the forward strand.
TCGATAAAACTAAAGACTTAGGTTTTTTTCCTTTTCGAGGTCGAGTAGTTCCAGAATTTAATGATGTTAACATCCGTCAATTAATTCTTAGACCCTATCGTATTATTTATCGTGTTGAAGAACCGATTCACCAAGTTAGCGTCGCTAGATTTTGGCACACAGCTAGAGGTTTTTTAGAATAGAGTTTTGCCATTTGGATGGTGATTCGGTAGTAGTGATGGTGGCTTAATCCTTTGCTTTGCTGTGCATTGTAGTCATGGATAAAATACCAAAGGGTTCCCCAACGTGATTCTCCATTTTTTTAGAGAAAGATAGACTCTGTCTCACCAGTCGAGAAAT
>NZ_JADBTZ010000113.1:0-3916 GCF_020245885.1 Microcystis sp. M165S2
AGGCCGAATTTGAAGTCTTTTCTGAACGAAACCCCTTACTATCTGTTGTCAAGGTTCAGTTTTTAGCTTGGTTATCGCTTTTTCCATTGTAGCTTAAAGCCGTCCTAAAAGGACGGGGTTTTAACCCAAATTTTCGATAAATGCGTGGAGTCATTCTCTGATATGAGTAAATATTCTAATTTTGACCCAAATCATTTTGTTGTCGAACCCGAAGAAACTGAACAAATAACCCAATTAAATCAGCTGCTTAATAGAGAAATACCGACGAGACTCGTCACTGAACAGGGAGAAAATGTCTATATTCCCGAATCGGTTTTAATGGTACTTCGTTACAGTGTAGCTGCCTTAGCATCGGGACAGGTAATTCAGTTAAATGTTACCCATCAGGATTTAACTATAGAAGAAGCGGCTAATTTGTTAAATGTTTCTAACTCTTATCTAATAAAATTACTAGAACAGGGGCAAATTTTATCGACTAATGTAGGCAGTGATCGACGAATAAAACGAGAAGATTTGCTAATATATAAAGAAAAAAAATATCGAGAAAGAGAACAAATTTTAAATAACCTTGTAGCCATGACTGAAGCGGAAGGACTATACAGAAAAGATGAGAAATTAAACCTAGATGACAGCAGAGCCTAGGGTTGTTTTAGATGCTTGTGTTCTTATTCCTCAGTATTTACGCGATACTTTATTATCAATTGCTTGGCAAGGTTTATACTCGCCTTACTGGTCGAAATTAATTTTAGAAGAAACAACCCGCAATCTGATTAATCGATATAATATAACTTCAATAAAAGCCCTTAATTTAGTGGAGACAATGAAAGCAGCTTTTCCCGAAGCCATGGTTGAAGTGCCATCTGGTTTAATTGAGTTAATGACAAACGACTTAAAAGACCGTCCTGTTTTAGCAACTGCTGTTATGGCTAAAGCTAATCTAATTTTAACTAATAATATTACCGACTTTTCACTGTCAGCTTTAGAAACTTGGGGTATAAAGGCTCAATCTCCTGATACTTTTTTAAGTAATTTGTTCGATGAATATCCCGAAGAAATTAAATTCAGTCTAAATAGGCAAGTCAAGAAATATAAAAATCCTCAAAAATCTCTAGCTGAATTACTAGAGTTTTTAGATAAAAAAGCCAATTTATCTAATTTTTGTCAAAAGATAACTAAAATTCTTTGATATAACCGAACTTCTCCATTGTAAATGTACTCGCTATCTAAACATGGCTACAGAGGGAATCGCTGACTCTAGAGATTGATGACACTATCTGTTACAATCAAGTTAGCGATCGCTATAAAGCCAACTCTAGGTCATCGCTCCACTCCAGATACAGTCAACGGTACAGACATTTTCAAGCGAAAAATGTACCCAGTGGCCTCTTTTCAATTTTTTCTGAGAAGCTCCATAAGGGTTTTGTTAATTTTTTAGTATTTCTGTATGGGGGAAGTCCAGACATATCTATCATTAAATTTCGGTTTCAGCAGCTTCCCGTAAACGGCTAATTGCACTTTTCGCCTCTTTGAGTAGGTCATGCCAATCATCTGGAGGGTGTTGAGGGTTCTGTTCCATATCTTGTGCAAGAAAATTCAGAAATTTCCCAAGCACTGGATCATTTTCTTCTGCCCCATCAGCCCAGGAAATCCATACTTTGCCGTCGGCCTGTATGTTGTAGCAGATTTTATCACGCTTATTCAAGCCAAGGGCTTTGCGAACAGAATCGGGAATTGTAGTCTGATAGCGATCAGTAAGAGTGGATTCCAGGCATGGGGCTATCGTTGCAGCCATAGCGACCTCTAAGCCTGTCTGTAAAAACTAGACCTTGATGGTAATGCAACTGCATTGTCTTGTCAAGTATGGAGTGACTAGATCTACAGCCTAACGGATCCGTTCACCTTAAATGTCGGCAGGATGCCCCCGTTACACCCATAAGGTTGTTGTAATAATCCTACGCCTGTCAGCATCCCACACCCCATCTTCCCACTTCCCCGGTTGAGTTAGCGGGTTAGGCTTCGATCTGTCAGAATACAAGTGTTGAAACAAACCTTTTAAGAGGCTTCATGGTGGAAGTTAAAGTCGTTCCCCCGAAACGCAATTGGATTCAGACGTGGTGGCAATCCCTGAATTCCTTATCCCGCTTACTGGTGATTGCTCTAGCTGCACCACTTATCGTCCTGAATGCCTGGGCATTATCGGCAATTTTTGGCTATTTTGAATCTTTATTTGTTATTTTACTGATAGCGGCCGTTCTATCTTTTCTCTTGGGTTATCCGGTGACTTGGTTGGAACGTCAGGGATTAAAACGGGGTTTAGCTGCGATCGTGGTTTCCCTGATCACGATTTTAATTTTTGTGGCCGTGGGAATAACCCTAGTTCCCTTAGTCTTCACCCAAGCACAGCAATTTGTCAATAGATTGCCAGAATGGTTAGACTCGGGACAGCGCCAACTGATGCAACTAGATACCAAAATCGACATGATGAATCTGCCGATTCCGATCAGTTTCGATGGTGTTATCGCTCAGTTTAACAGTCGTTTAGGGGCAGAATTGCAAATTCTAGCGGGAAGAAGCGTTAATTTAGCCCTTAATCTCACCGTTTTTACCGTGGTGCGAGTGCTTGATGTGCTGTTAACTATTATCCTCACCTTTTATCTACTTCTCCACAGTCCCGATATCTGGAGGAGTATTATCCAATGGTTGCCCAAACCCGTCCAACAACCCTTTTCCCTAACCCTACGCTTAAGTTTTCAGAATTACTTTGTCGGACAGGTAATTTGCGCCACCTGCATGGCCTTGGGATTAGTCACGGCATTTTTATCGATTAAAGTCCCTTTTGGTCTCCTATTCGGTCTGTTGATTGGTACCATGGCCTTAATCCCTTTTGGGGGAACTGTAGGCATTGTCACGGTGACAGCTTTACTAGCTTTGCGCGATATTGGTTTAGCTCTACAAGTTTTAGCCGTGGCTGTAGTGGTGCAGCAAATTGTCGAAAATGGCATTGCTCCCCGGATTTTGGGCAGTGTCACCGGGTTAAATCCCTTTTGGGTGTTGGTCTCGGTCTTGACGGGGGCGCGAGTGGGCGGTTTACTGGGGGTAATTGTCGCAGTTCCCATGGCAGTAATGATCAAGGAAGCTTTGGAGGTTATCCGTCAAGTGACACCAGAGGAGACAAAATACGGGATAATTAAACCCTCTCTCCCCCTAGAATCAGAATCCTCTAGCGAGGTGGTTTCTCGCTGAAGAATGACTGACGGCATAATCTAGGGCGATCTGAGCAGTAATCTTGGCCGGGAGAAATCGGCAATTTTCTCGCAGGTTCTTGGTTTTTCTCCCTCGATCGAGTTATGATATCCATATTGGTGTATTAACTCCGCTCTCGGCGATCGCCGTCCATGCCTAGGAAGGACAAATGAAGGCTTGAGGATGCCTTGCTGGTCTCTGGGGCCTGGCTTATTGGGAGATTAGCTAACCAATTATCTCTAAACTCCGATAATTTTAAGAAAAGGTCATTTTCTATCCCGATAAATAAGCAAAAAATCGATGTTTTGGTTAAATAGGCTACATTAACAGCCAGCTTTCTATCGTAAGCTCGAAGTTAAGACATAAAGTCAATATCACCCTCCGATTGCAATGAAAAAATGTTTGGATCGCTTAAGGTTTAAGCCTTTCAGACATTTTTTTTGTGGATTGAGTAGTAAACAACCTGATTTCGGGATCAGACAAGGAAGCCGTGCTTGTACCCACAGTGTGACATGGACGAAAACCAACAGACCTTGACATCCTCGCCGCCCTAAAAGTGCGGCGATTCCTAAACCTCACGATTTAAGTTTCTGCTTCAACCACCGTTGCATACCACGGTTAAAAAACCATGTACTGTCTTACACAAAGTCCACAGACTTTCGCGACCTTTCAG
>NZ_JADBTZ010000114.1:0-7790 GCF_020245885.1 Microcystis sp. M165S2
AGGGTGTGGGGTGTGGGGTGTGGGGTGTAGGGTTTTACCGATTTTCAGGTGGTCAACTACCTAATTTTCAGGGAAAAAGTCCCGGAATTTTCCCCCTGATCACTCCCAGTCCGGTACTTTTTGATTGACAAAAAGTCTAAAAGTCTTACCCAACAAGGTTTTTAGATTTATTCAGCAGACCCTATCTAGGGTAGATAGTATATTAAAGTTGTTTTTATGTCAAGACATTAACTATTAATAAAAAACAATAAATATATGATACTAAATTCAGTTATTAAAGACTGATTGTTTATTCCCCCTTTTGCCTATCCTGATATGTAGCCCATACTCAACGGATTTAGTATGAATTTAATCAGGGGAATTGATATATCTTAAGATGAAAATAATCAGCTGGTTTTTTTGACCAGAATAAATTGCTAATTAACGCCAGTTCGGTTTAAGGGAATTTTGCCATAGCTTCCACGAAAGAATAGGAGTTTCAGGCTACGGTAGCATCAGGGTTTTAGCTGATCCCGAACTCAGGTTAATTATTGCGAATGTGAATATCTTGCTGCGGGAAGGGAATCTCGATACCCTGTTGAGTAAACCTATCAAGAATAACACAATTAACATCACTAATTACTCGCTTTTTCCTGTTAACATTATCCAACCAGAACTTTAATTCAAAGTTTAAACTAGAATGATCAAAATTAAGAAAAAAAGCTACTGGTTGCGGGTTTTTAAGTATATGAGGATGTTGGTCAGCAATGTCTAGCAATAAATTCATCACCTGTTGTGCGTTAGAATGATAACCAACTCCGATAACAATTGAACAATAAATCAAGTTATCACTACCCGTATAGGTGGTGACATCCTCAGTAAAAAACTTTTGATTGGGAATAATTTTTTCGGAATTGTCTGTAAGAATTTGCACTGTTGTCGCTCGAATACCTAGCTTTTTTACCTGAGAAGTTTGCCCTTCAATATTAATTATGTCTCCAGGTTTGAGAACTTTTTCAAATAATAGTAAAATACCGCTAATAAAATTACTGACTACTTGCTGCATACCGAAACCAATACCCACAGATAAACCGCCAGTAATTGCCGCTATTGCCGTTGCATTAACTCCCACATAACCCAAGATGATGATAACACCTAAGACAATGAAAAAATAACGTCCTAACAGTAAAGTTGCTTCAATTTCACCGCGACTAGCTTGCTGATTTAAATTGGCAATACTCAGAATTATAGTCTCTATAAGAACAACAATAATCACCAGAAAATAGGGAGCTATTATCAAAATAAATATGCTTCTTAATGTGATCGGACTATTGAATAAATTGAAGGGAGATACTTGGGCAATTTCCTGAATATTATTGTAAAAAACAATCATGGTTCTCAGGAGAAATAACACCAATAAAGGTGCTAAAAGCCGGAAATGATAATATTTAATTGTATTGACGGAAAACTTGGCGTATAATCCAGCTAATAAACAACGATAAATTAAATAAAACCACAGGAGTTTTATAGATAAACTAATCATTCCTCTTGTCCAATTTTGACTGAAAAAAATTAGATAATTTAAGTCAAGTAAAATTAGACTAATAACTGGAAAATTAAGAAACTCTATCAGGATAGCAAAATATTGACGGAGGGTTAAATTTTTATCACTGTGAATCAACCTGGTGACGTGAGGAAATCTTTTTCTCAAGTAAGACCATAACCATTTTGATAATAACCAAGCAAGAATTAAAGATATAAAAATAATCGTTAATTGGTTTTGAACATTTCTGCGTCCTAAAAATAATAATTGGTTAGCAATTATTTCCGAAAGAGAGGGAATATTGTTGTTCATAATTAATTTATTTTCCTGACTTCCTGATCGAGACCTGATTGAATATAAAGTGTCAGTTTTTGGGCTGCTGTTGAGGAAGATATTTCACCAGCGATCGCTCTTTCATACCAAAATTCTCCCTCTTCTAAAATTTTATTCAACTTTTCCCAATCATCCAGAGGAACTGCCACAGCATTGTGAGATTGTTGTAATAATACCGATTCGATCGGTAGTAAATTTCCTTCGATCTGCACCCGTCGATTAGTGGGAATAAAACTTTCTGTTTGGATGATTGCTTGTAATTGTTGTTCGGGATTGGTGAGAAATTTTCCTAAAGCTAATCCCAAACTATTTTCATTATCACTATTATTGCGATTAAATACCATCACCCGTGTATAGAGAATTGGTGCTGCTTTACCTTGAGTTTCTTGGGGGAGTAAAGCGACTCTGAGATCATCTTGGAGGCTGTTTTTTAAATCGGCAATTTCAATAGAATTACACACATAATAGGTTAAGCGACCTCTAGCAAAAGCATTATGAAGTAATTCCCGTTGACGATTGAGGATAAAATTAGGCTGTGACGAGGCGAATTTTAGCCATTCTAGCCATTTTGCCCAACCATCTAAGCGAGGTTGCAGCCTACCCTGCTCATCCCACAAATAGCTGCCAAAAATTGCCATTCCCCAAAAAGTATCTTCAAAAGAGGACACCATCCCCACAGAATAGCCTTTGCGCGCACGTTCAACTAATCCCCCTAAACTGGTGGGAGGTTGCTTCAGCAGCGGATCGGGACTAACTTGTAATTTTTTTTGATTGTAACACAGTACACGAGTACGAGAACCTAAGGGAATGCCATAGATTTTTCCTTGATAGCTAACTTGTTTCAGGGTTGGGGGATTATAAATAGATAAATCTAGATTTTTCCGGTCAATTTCCTCCAGTACTCCTTGGGATACTAATCTGGGTATATTTCTCGAAAAAATTAGAATAACACTTGCACCTAATCCGCTTTGAGATTGTTTAAAAAAACGTTCGGGTATCTCATCGATAGGAATAGCTTGTTCAAGAATTGTCACCTGCGGATTTAATTTTTCAAACTCTTGCAAACCGAGACCTACTACTTCAGTTAAATCGCCCTCTTCTGGATACCACACCAAAAGGGTTCCTTGCTGTTGCTCCGATGATTGGTTAGGAAGATCACTAAAACAAGCATAAAGAAAAATCGGCATCAAGATAAAAAGCAATAGGAGCGATATAATCATCTTTGCTTTTTTGCTTCTCCAAGCAGTTTTAACTCTGAGCCTTAGGGATTGCATCGCTCGTGATCCTTCGAAAATATTGCCATAGACCCATATTACATGAAAAGGTGACTAATAATCCTTATCAGAAAAATAATTAACATGATCTTTTGTCAAGAGCCACCAGTATAGCAACAATCCCAGTTAAAAATTTGTGCGAGTTAAGCTGATGGTTATGTAAATTACTTGTAAAGACCAGCTGATAGTAGGGAAAGAGCGAGTTTCATAGTTTATTTTCTAACACTCTAATAACCAGTTTATACTAAATCTGGTTATTAAAGACTGATTATTTATTCCCCCTTTTGCATGAGTGCCTATTGCATGAGTGCCTGTCCTTATAAGTAGCCTATGCTCAACGGATTTAGTATAACAGTTAAAGAATTATCAGAATGGATTCAGGCAATTCAATCCGCAGAATCACAATTTGAGCAAGTTTTAAATTTATTGGAGGATGATGATGATTCAGATTCATAAAAATCAAACTAATTCGGCTCAGGCTAGTAATTATGAAACAGAGTTAAATCTTGAGAACTTTGATCAGATTGCACCCAAAAAACATAATCCTAAAATCTATCAAAAGCTCTTAAAAAAAGCTCAGGATATTGGTGATAAACAATCTGAGGTTTTTGCTCTTAGCCGGTTAGCAATGATTTATCAATCTTGGGGTCAATATAGAGAAGCAATACAATATCTTCAGCAACAATTAGTAATTATTAGAGAAATCAATGATCGGTATTCGGAGGCGAATACTTTAGGTAATTTGGGAGCGGCTTATCAGTCTTTAGGGCAGTATCAAGAAGCAATTGCACATCTTCAAGAACAATTAGCAATTGCTCAGGAGATCGGCGATATTCTTGCCCTAGCAAATGCTTTCGGAAATCTGGGGATTACTTATCAATCCTTAGGACAATATCAGCAAGCAATTGAATATTTTCAAAAACAATTAGAAATTGCCCAACAAATTGGTGATAAAACATCAGAAGCCAATGCTTTGAGCAATTTAGGTATTTCTTATCAATATCAAGACAATTTTGCTCAAGCAGAATCTCTATTTTTACAAGGATTAAAAATCCATGAAGAGTTATTTGGTGGCAATAATCCTAGTGTTGCTTCTAATCTCAACAATCTGGCGAGTCTTTATCAAGATCAGGGGAAATACGCAGAAGCAGAACCTCTTTATCAAAGAGTGCTGGAGATTTGGGAAAAGCAATTAGGAAAAGAGCATCCTGATGTGGCGACCAGTCTCAACAATCTGGCAAATCTTTATTACGCTCAAGGGAAATACGCAGAAGCCGAACCTTTCTATCAAAGAGCTATTGCTATTTTGATAGCTACACTAGGCGAAAATCACCCTAACATTCAAACAGTAAGAAAGAATTATTTTCGGATGCTGTCCCAACTTCCCGATGAGGAATTAACCGAACGCTTTCCCCCAGAAACAGTCGAATATATCCAATCCCTCCGTCAAAATTAACCCTGATGAGACAAACAATCACCATGCAAACCCAACCGCTAGAATCAAACTCAACAAACCTGATTAAACTGCGCTCTAGTCAACCAGAATCCCTTAAAGCAATGATTCAAACCGATCTGAACTATCGGCTACAAGACTTAGAGAGCGGATTACAACAAACTCAAGCACGCCTAAAACAATTTGAAACCCAATATCAATGCTCAACAGAGCAGTTTGTTGATTTGTTTACTAATGATCAATTACAACACAGTGAAGATTTTGATGAATGGCTAGGAGAGTCCTGGATGCTTGAGAAAATACAGCAAAAAATCGCCATCATTAAGGAGATTGAATTTGTTGATTGAGACTTACTTTGAGAGAATTAGAAAACTTCTCACAAACTCAGCCATGATCCAAACTTTTGAACTTGACACAGAAAAACGGACAGAGAGTCTCGGTTTTATTAGAGGCAATATTACCTTTATTGACGGCTCTCGGCTCTATATTCGAGAATTTATCTGTATATTTAATCACTTAATCAGAAGCATTTACCTTTGAAATAGCAGTTTTTAAATAGGAAACCACCTCATTAATTGCTACTTCTGACGCTTTTTTACTGGCTCTTTCGAATAATTCCACCTTACCAGATTTGAGAGATTTACCCGTGACAATGCGATAGGGAATCCCAATTAAATCCGCATCTTTGAACTTAACTCCTGCACGTTCATCCCGGTCATCTAAAAGGGTTTCAATGCCCGCTTGATTTAACTCATTGTATAAACTTTCGGCGGTTTTTACCTGCTCGGCATCAGCTAAATTGGGAATAACCACAATCGCTTGATAAGGGGCAATAGCTACCGGCCAAATAATGCCATCTTTATCGTAGGATTGTTCTACGGCTGCCTGTGCTAAACGGGATACTCCTATGCCATAACAACCCATACAAATGGGGGTAGATTCTCCCGCTTCATTAGTATAGAAAGCATTCATGGCCTGAGAATATTTATAGCCCAATTGGAAGATATGACCGACTTCAATTCCTCTAGCACTTTGCAAGGTTTGATTAGGATCATGAATAGCTCGATCGCCTACCTGAGCTTTGCGTAGATCGACGATTAATTCTGGTAAGATAAAATCTTTACCCCAATTCGCCCCCACTAAATGAAACCCCGTTTCATTGGCACCGGTGATCAAGTTTTCTAAGTCTGTCACCGTGTTGTCTGCTATGCGTAAAAACTTAGGAGCTATATCGCTGGCTTTTTTGAGCAAATTATCTTCTAAGTCGGGAGCAATATAACCTAAAGGTAAAGGTTTAGTTGCCCATTTCTGTTGAGCGGCAGCATCGGGTATTTTTAAAGCCAAAATTGTTTTAGCATTGTAACGGCTCGCCTGTCTAATTAATTCATTTTGTAGTTTAACTTCGTTAACCTCTTGATCTCCCCGAATGCTCACCAAAACTAAAACAGTTATGCCGCTATCATAAACCACTTCGTAGAGAACATTTTTGACGATAGCGGTGGCAGAACAATCGAGAAATTTAGCTAAACTTTCGATAGTGTTGGTGTTAGGAGTCTCTTTTTTAGCAAACTTTTTAAAGGGAGAAGCCACTTTATCTGCCGGCAAAGAAACGGCTTTTTCCACATTAGCCGCATACTTTTCATCGGCGGTAAATAAAACCTCATCTTCTCCGGCATCAGCTAAGACCATAAATTCTTGGGATGCGGAACCACCAATCGCTCCAGAATCGGCTTCTACTGCCCGAAAAGCTAACCCACAACGGCGGAAAATATTGCGGTAAGCTATATCCATCGCTTGATAGGTTTTCTTTAAACATTCCTCGTTGAGATTGAAAGAATAGGCATCTTTCATAATAAATTCTCGTCCCCGCATTAAACCAAAACGAGGGCGAATTTCATCGCGAAATTTAGTTTGAATCTGATATAAATTAACCGGTAATTGTCGATAGGAACGAATTAAATCCCGAGCGACGGCAGTAATTACTTCTTCGTGAGTCGGTCCTAATCCTAACTCCCGGTTTTGCCGGTCCGTCAGGGCAAACATAATCCCTTCTGCTTTTGTGTAGGTGTCCCAACGGCCTGATTCCTGCCAGAGTTCCGCCGGTTGCAGTTGGGGAAGTAAACATTCTTGGGCGCCGGCTTTATTCATTTCTTCCCGGACTATCTGGGAGACTTTCTGCAAAACCCGCCACATCAGGGGTAAATAGGCGTAAATACCGCTGCCAATGCGACGAATGTAACCGGCACGGACTAAGCATTTATGACTGGGGATTTCCGCCTCGGCTGGGTCTTCCCGGAGAGTGACAAAAAGCTGTTGAGAGAGTCGCATCCTATCGATATCCTTTTGAACAGAAGACTTTCTATTATCTCATCAAAGGAGAGCGACTGCAATTATCAATTACTTGTGTTGACAAACAATAACAGCGATCAGTTTACCGATTCTCAGGTATTTCCCCTCACAACTTGAGACTGGTTGGAGACGCATTGAACCTTAGTTGCAATTGCCTAACTCCCTTGTTCTCTACTCTAGGAAATATGAGCGTTCAGGTCGATCGCTGTTATCGTCGTTATCGAGACAGAATGTAACTTTAACAGGGTTTACTCCTTTGTGAACTTGACCTTATAACCTTGCCAGTTGATCTGTCAGGGAAGCTTTTTTCCTTAGCTTCAATTATTAATATAACATCGGATCGGAGCTAGAAGTCTTTCTCTTAATCAAAGTTTACATTGCCAGCATCAAGGAAAAGCCTAGATGTTTTGACGCTTAACCGACCATAACTCTTATTATTCAAAAATTATGGCAGGAGTAACCTCAACAGTAGTCAAAGAAAGCGCAGAGGAATTAATACTAAATCCGTTGAGTATAGGTAACATATCAGGACAGGCACTCATGCAACAGGCAAGAGGCAAAAGGGTGCAGAAATAATCAGTTTTTAATAACCGGATTTAGTATAACTCAACGGATCAAAGAAGCAACCACCGCTAGGGAAAAAGACAAACTGCAAGTGCTGTATTGGCTACAACAAGAAAAAGCTCCCGCCATCAAGGTGATAGCTAAAAGTTTAGGGCATCATCGAAAATTTTGGGTCTGAAACCCCGTCGTTCTACGACGGCTTTACCGTTAAATACTAGCGCATTTACCAAATATATGCTAAAATGTGAGACATGGAAAAAGCCTACTCGTTTCGATTTTACCCCACACCCGAACA
>NZ_JADBTZ010000115.1:0-25555 GCF_020245885.1 Microcystis sp. M165S2
CCCCGGCGACTGTTCGAGTTTTGTCAGGGAGATTATGGTGGTGACCCTTGCTACGAAGCGGTCTTTTCCGACCAAGGTTGGGACGGTCTACCACCTCTCTCAATATACAAGGTTGGGTTGAAGCATGAAACCCAACGCCCGATTATGTTACGCTACCGCTAACCCATCCTACAAATAATTGTGCCTCCCTACTTAACCCCGTCCATTGCCTTGCACAAACTGAAGAACCTAAATGTTAAGTTTTATTACAGAATGCCAGATTTTTCCTAAAACACCTGGTTTTTTTTGGAGGTTCCGTTGTACCTAGATCAAGTTAAGAAAAGTTATATAGCAGTTTTCCCAGAAGTGATACCCGATTGAGACGCTGAAAAGCCTATCTATAAGGAGACCTACTGGACATTATTGCACTAAAAACCGCTATATCGAGAAAACTTAACGTTTTTAGAACTTTTCTTGACTTTGATTTTATCCAACAGTGTAAAGCTGGAGAATTCAGTTATGATGACAACCAACAAATTAACCAAAACCTTTGCTTCCGGCTCTCTAGCCATCGGGGTTCTCGCCGGCTCGGTGTTTGCCGCTACCAGTGCGAGTGCCGCGACCTTAACTTGGACGGAATGGACGAGCGGAAATGCTCTTGTTCAGGGGGACAAAAAAATTACGTACGTATCGGGTGACATTGGGGCCGAGGGTGTGGATAACGTTTATCTGACCCAGGTTGGTACTGACTATTATTTCGCATACGATGCTATGGCAGGTCTCGTTGCGACTAATAGCAATTCCGGGTCTTTCACATATACAATCGAGGTCATTAACTCCAGCAATCTCATTGTCGGGGTTGACCTAGATTCAACCATATCATCCGGTTCCAACTACGGGAATGTAACCGAGACATTTGCTGAGATACCTGGGCTCTCCTTAGTTTCAGTTAACGGCTCACAGGACCCCGTTGTCGGTTTCACCCCTATCACCCCCAAGGCACTGTTGACCGTCACAAATACCCTAAATCCTAATGCTGGCCAAGGTCTATTCAGTTTACAAAATTCTTTCCACCAAATTGCGCCCACTCCCGTCCCCGAACCGGGTACTATCCTCGGACTTCTGGCAGTGGGTGGTTTAGGATTGGTTTCCCGCTTCAATAAGCAAAAATAACAGTTACCAATGTGTGCAAGACATTGATAACTGTGAGGTCGAAACAGCTAAAGGTTAGATACCCTATAGGGATTTCTAGCTTTTAGCTTTTTCTTAGGTGTTGATTCTAACACAGCTTTGGGGTTTTGGGGTGATCAGGGGGAAAATTCAGGGACTTTTTCCCTGAAAATAGGTAAAACCCTACACCCCGAACCGCCGAACGGCCGAAGCCTGCTCCCACGAAAAACTTTTTGCCGCAAACCCTATATAATTAAGCTTTGGGTAATTTATACCACCATAATTCTTGACCGCAAAAAACTGATGTCTTCTTTGCTCTCTGCTATTCCCCTCGACGCGATCGCTTATAATCCCCAGGGTTTAGTACCAGCGATCGCTCAAGACTATCTTGATGCTACAGTGTTAATGATGGCCTGGATGAATCGGGAATCCCTCGAAAAAACCCTCACCACTGGGGAAGCATGGTACTGGAGTCGTTCTCGTCAAGAATTATGGCACAAAGGAGCCACTTCGGGCCATATCCAAAAAGTGCGTCAAATTCGCTACGATTGCGATAGTGATGCCATCTTGCTGACTATTGAGCAAATCGGTGATATCGCCTGTCATACCGGCGAAAGAAGCTGTTTTCACCAAGTAAATTGGCAAAAATCACCGCCAGCGGCCGATACTCTCTCGGAATTGTTTAAGGTAATTTGCGATCGCAGAGACGATCCTCATCCGGAATCCTACACCTGTAAACTTTTGGCCGGAGGAGATAACAAAATTCTCAAGAAAATCGGCGAAGAATCGGCAGAAGTGGTCATGGCCTGCAAAGATAATGATGGCGATGCTATTGCCGCAGAAGTGGCCGATCTTTTTTATCATACCCTCGTCGCTCTCGCCTATCATCAAGTCCCCCTGCGAGATGTCTATAAAAAACTGCAAGACCGGCGCCGGTAATCAGTTATCAGTTATCAGTAATCAGTTATCAGTTATCAGATTTGAGTTTTAAGTGGGTGGGTGGAATTAAATATAAGATGAACGTAGGTTGGGTTGAAGCATGAAACCCAACGCCCGATTATGTTACGCTACCGCTAACCCATCCTACAAATAATTGTGCCTCCCTACTTAAGTGTTAAGTTTCCGATTCCTGAATACCGTCTCCTGATTCCTGAATACCGTCTCCTGATTCCTGAATACTGTCTCCTGATTCCTGAATACTGTCTCCTGATTCCTGAATACTGTCTCCTGACTCCTGTCTCCTGACTCCTGACTCCTGATGACCGACTCCTGACTCCTGATGACCGACTCCTGACTCCTACTTTATATTTGTGGTTTACGACTTAGTAATTATCGGTGCCAATCCTGCGGGGATAGAAGCGGCTTTGTTGGCTGTTCACCTCAAAAAAAGGGTGGCTTTAGTGCAACAGCCTTCTAGCGACAATTTAGAGGCATCTGAGGACATTTTTAGCAAGGGCTACAGCCAAATTATCCATCTCTATAAACTGCTGAATCATTGGCAAGAAACGGCCATTTATCCCCAATGGCAACGGTTGCGGGAATGGTTAGAGGAAGTAGATAAAAGTATTAATAAACATCATTCTTTGGCGAGATTAGCCACGGAAGGAATAGATGTGATCCCAGATGGGGGGGAATTTGTCCGGCTGCCGCGTTTAGGATTCGTGGTTAACGGTCGGCAATTGTTGGCTAAACACTATCTTATCGCTACTGGTTTTTATCCGCAAGTACCGAGAATTTTCGGCTTAGATGAGGTTAATTATTTTACTGCTCAGACCCTTTGGCAAGAGCCAAATTTAGACAAGTTGGGACAACATTTAGCGATTATTGGCAACAGCAGCATGGCTGTGAGTTTGGCACAAATTCTCCGACGTTTAGGGAAAGAAATTAGCTTAATTATCGAGGATAATTATCTACTGCCGGATATTGATCGGGAAATCTCCCATTTAGTTACTGCCATTTTAGAAGCGGAAGGAATTAAGATTTTATCCGGCTATTGTCCTAGTCAAGTGAAAGCGATCGAGGGTCAAAAATGGTTACAATTAGGCAATCGTGTCATGGAAGTTGATGATATGATTTTTGCTGGTAATTATCAAGTCAATGAACAGGGATTAAATTTGTCTGGGGTGGGAGTTAAACTAGAGCAAGGATTAATTAGGGTTAATCGGCAATTACAAACTGATAATTCCCGCATTTATGCCCTAAATTTGCTCAGAAATAATTATCCAGATCCTACTTTAAATCACTGGGCCGCTTTTGGGTTAGTCAAGCATCTGCTCACGGGAGAAAAATTTAACTTTAATCCGGAGCAAATTCCCTCATTTATTGCTTTCGATCCTGCTATTGCTTGGGTGGGTTTAACTAGAAAAGCAGCCGAGGACAGCTATGGTGAGGAGGTAAAGATGATCAACTATCCCATCAAAAATATGGTCCCACAGCAAATCTGGGGGGAAACCACGGGATTTTGTCAATTAATCTACCGACAAGATGGTAAAATACTGGGAGCGCAAATAGTCGGTACTCAAGCAGCAGAAATGATTAGTATCATCAGTTTAGCTTTACAAGAAAATTTAACTATACAATCCCTCAATAAAAATATTTATGCTTGGGGAAGTATGGGAGAGATTATCGGAGAAATGACGCAATTAATACCCCAGAAAAAATCTTGGTTAACTTGGCTAAAACAATTATTCAAATAATTAGAGCGAGAAAGAAGATTAAATTATGAAACCGAAATTTATTGTCTTTGAAGGTATTGATGGTTCTGGAACAAGTACCCAAGCAAAACTCTTACAAGAATATTTTTTAAAGCGAGGGGAAAAAGCAGTTTTAAGTCCGGAACCTTCCGAGGGAGTCATCGGTCGTTTGATTCGAGAAATAATGCAAACTAATCTTATTTCTATCAAAGATCAAAATAAATTTGACCAACAAATGGCCTATCTATTTGCAGCTGATCGCCATGATCACTTATATAATGATCACGATGGCGTTTTTAAACTTATTCACCAAGAACAAACCCATGTTATCACTACTCGTTATTATTTTTCTTCTTTGGCCTACAATTGCAATAATCCCGAAGAATTGGCTTTTGTTCAGCAGTTAAATCAACATTTTCCCAATCCAGATTTAGTCATTTATATCGATGTTATTCCTGATATTTCTCTAGCAAGAATTAAAAACAGAGCCATCACAGAAGTGTACGAAAAACAAGAAAAATTAATGAAAGTTCGTCAGATGTTTGTCGAGATATTTAAAGAATATGAAGATAATTTTTTACAACTGGATGGCAGTGATACAATAGAACAGCTTCACCGAAATATTATTAATTATCTTGAACAATTAATTTAAACCCATGCTTAGTACAGAAACCACCCCTAAATTCACCTACCAACCCCACTATAAACCCAATCAATTAATCTGCGGTCACGGACAAACAGCAATTATCACCGGATGGACAGTAAAACAGTCCCTTGCTAAACATTTAAATCCCGACCAATATGCGGTAATTGGTAATCTTTATAGTCCCACCAGAGGAATTAGTCCCCTGCTGAGAAACTTAATAGCAAATCCCCACGTTAGATACTTAGTTATTCTCAGCGCGACTAAGGAAGATAAGAACTCCGGTAGCTGTCAATGTTTGCTAGATTTTTTTAGTCAAGGATTCCAGTTAGGAAAAAGTGACACAGGTAGAGAATGTTGGGTAATTAATTCTCTTATCAGGGGATACATTGACAAAGAAATTGACAGAGAAATTCTCGAAAAATTGCGTCAATCAATTCAATATCAACCAGTTAAATCTATCCCAGAAGCGATTGAAACTGTCCAAAGTTATGCAAAACAATCCCCCTTAACAACTTGGGGAGAACCATTAACTTTTCCTATCTCAGAAAATCTTCCTTCTCTCCTACCCGGGACAAGATACGGTCATCGCATTGAAGGAAAAACTATTGCCGAAACTTGGGTAAAAATTCTCCAAAAGATTAAAACCACCGGCACAATTAGACCGACAGGATATGATGGTAAATGGCAAGAATTAATCGACCTAATGGCAATTGTCACCGATGAACCCCGAGACTTTTATTTTCCTGAACCTAATTATTTGCCTATAGATAGAGCTTTTCTTACCGAATATATCGGACAAATTCTCGATGATTCCCCTATACACCAAGGAGTTAAATACACCTACGGTCAAAGATTGCGCTCTTGGTTTGGACGGGATCAAATTACACAGGTTATTAATAAATTAATCTCAGAAATTGACGCTGCCAGTGCAGTTATGTCCCTCTGGGATGTGAAAGACCACGAAAAGGGAGGTAGTCCCTGTTTAAATCATATTTGGGTGCGAGTGGTGGAAAATGAATTATCTCTCACCGCAATATTTAGAAGTAATGATATGTTTGCCGCTTGGCCGGCAAATGCCATGGGATTGCGCGCTTTACAGCAACATATTTGCCAAGAAATCAATCAACGCTCCCAGTATAATTTAACCTTAGGTCCATTGATTACTATTAGTCAATCGGCCCATATATACGATGATACTTGGGAGAATGTCGAACGATTAATCGCCACCCAGTACGATAAAATTGTCAATCAGCGTGATTTTTTTGACCCTAGCGGTAACTTTTTGATTTCTCTAGAATCAGAACAAATTATTGTCCAACAAACTACTCCCGGCAGTGGGGAAATTGTTGCCTGTTATCAAGGCAAAAATCCCCTCAAATTAATCCGCGAGCTTGCAACAACTAATCCCGCAATTATTCCCGAACATATCGGTTATCTGGGAATCGAGTTACAAAAGGCATACAATTGCCTCAAAAATAATCAACCATATATGCAAGACCAGTAGGAAGTGGGAAGTTTCAATGAACAATGAACAGTGAACAGTAAACAGTAAACAGTGAACAGTAAACAGTGAACAGTGAACTGATAATTGATAATTGATAACTGATAACTGATAACTGATAACTGATTACTGATTACTGATTACTGATTACTGCTTAACTTGACTGCCGTGACTGCGAGGATCGGTTTGACTAGCACCCACAAGAACATTAAAATCAGAAGTCTGTCCGGTAGTGGTGGCATAGGGTAGGGTAGAATTAGTTAAAAGTGCTTCTAAATTAGCAGTTAAAATTGATTTTGGCTGTTCTCCAATCGCTTGGGCAACTGGTTGTCCTTGATTATTTAAAAAGACAAAATGGGGAATACCATCCACACGATAACGGAGAATTTCCGGCAACCATTTATTATTATCAACGTTGAGCATGACAAAATTAATGGCATTACCGTATTGTTTTTTAATTTCGGCAATTTCAGCGGCCATCGCCTGACAACTGGTACACCAATTAGCATAAAATTCTGTCAGGGTGGGTTTACCATTGCTGAGGGCAAGATCGAAAGGTGTCGCTTTTTCCGCTTGCGCTTCCAAAGATACAGAACTAGCGGTGGTTTGAAACCCCAAGAAAATCGCTACACTAAGAATAACTGCCGTTACTGCCAGCAGCAGATTTCTGATTTTATTGGTGGGTGTGGTGGCTGTCATGGATAGTCTCTCAAAAATTATTCCTATCCTATCCTATCCTCATGAAAAAACGCGTTACTCTCACTTTTCCCAAAAAAGCCGTCCATATGCCCGTTACCTATCGACTGGCGAAGGATTTTAACGTCGCCGCTAATATTATCCGCGCCCAAGTTGCCCCCAATCAAGTGGGAACATTAGTATTAGAATTATCGGGAGATATCGATGAGTTAGAAGCGGCGATCGAATGGTTACAATTACAAAATATTGGCGTTTCCCAAGTTAGTCGCGAAATCGTCATTGATGAAGAAAAATGCGTCGATTGTGGGTTATGTACGGGAGTTTGTCCCACGGAAGCTTTAACCCTTGATCCCGAAAGTTTTCGTCTTAAGTTTTTGCGTTCCCGTTGTGTGGTTTGTGAACAATGTATCCCCACTTGTCCCGTGGCGGCAATTTCCACAAACTTGTAAAGTAGCAGTTATTAAATTAATTTTTTTGCCGATTTAAATAATAGCCATCTCTGGAGATTTTAAGCCTTCATTTGTCTCCAACACGGTTAATCGTCACAAATATCCCGGTCCCTTTCTACCTAAAGACCCTTTCTCCGATACCATAGTTAAAAAGAGATGTTGACTCTGGCCACATCTGTGGGGATTACATACCATTAATCATGGTTTTTTTGCAAAAAATACAAAAAACTTGACATGACTTCTGCCGTTCCTCGCCTTTCCTATCCTGATAGTCCGATTGCTGATCTTCGCGGCCTCTATAACTTTATCCTCAACCTGCAACTGTTAGCCGCAGAAAAGGGCAATCCGTCGATCGTCAGTTTTTGTCAAAAAATTTCCCCCGTTGATCCCCTAGAAATTCTCTCTCGGATTGCCTCTAGCTATCCCACCCATTGTTATTGGGAAAATCCCCAACGAGAAACCGCTTTTCTCGGCTACGGCATCGCCTTTGCTGCCACTTTCCACGGCAAACAACGTTTTTTAAAAGCTCAAAAATTTATTGAAAACTGTCAACAAAGAATTATCAAAATTGATAACTATAGCGAGATTACTCCCCGCATCTTTTGTAGTTTCACTTTTTTCGACTCGGAAAGAGCTACCCCCTTTCCCTCAGCTACCCTAACCCTGCCTAAGTTTCAAATTATCAAAAAACAGTCGGAATATTTTTTCCTTACCAATCTCCTAATCACCAGCGAAAAAGAAATAGAAAACTGCCTCGAAGAAACTATCAACAACCTCAAAATTATCCAAAATAACTCGAGCAATTGCCGACAAAATACCCACCAGGCTCCCTGTAGTTACTATATTCATCCTACCTATAATTTTCAAGCGGCTGTTGCCGATGCACTCCAATCTATCCACGCCCAAAATTTTAGCAAAATTGTCCTCGCTCACGCTCTTGACGTGATTTCTCCCCGTCCTTTTCATCTGGTAAACTGTCTCGATAATTTGCGTCAGCGTCATCCCGATTGCTACACTTTTTCCCTCGGCAATGGACGGGGAGATCATTTTATCGGCGCTAGTCCCGAACGCTTGTTAACTGTCCATCAGGGGCAATTAATCACCGATGCTTTAGCGGGATCCGCCCCCCGGGGAGAAAATGCGATCGAAGATGCTCTCTTGGCCAATAAACTCCTCGCTAGTGAAAAAGAACAACGGGAACATCGGGCTGTTAGTGACTTTATTAACCAAAAACTGCGACAAATTGGCTTAAATCCGCAAAATTCTCCCTCTAGATTGTTAAAACTCTCCAATATTCAACATCTCTGGACTCCTATCCATGCCAAACTAAAACCCTCCATCCATCCCCTCGAAATTGTTGCCCAACTACACCCCACTCCTGCTGTCGCAGGGGTTCCCACGGAGATCGCTTTAGCACAAATTCGTCATTATGAAACCTTCGATCGCTCTCTTTATGCCGCTCCTTTGGGTTGGATTGATTGTCAAAATAATAGTGAGTTTATTGTTGGTATTCGTTCGGCCTTAATTGAAGGCGATCGAGCGCGATTATACGCTGGTGCGGGTATTGTTGCCGGTTCCGATCCAGAAAAAGAACTAGCAGAAATTCAGCTTAAATTTCAAGCTCTCTTAAAAGCTTTAACTTAAACTTTAGCTTTTTACCGAACTAATAACTTAAATAAGTCTAATTTACCCTTAAAAGGCGGATATTTTAAAGCGGGATTGAACCAAAGAGGTGTTTTCATAATGGCTTTTTGGTGACTAAAATTCTCAAAGGAAAAACGACCATGATAGCTACCAATACCGCTATTTCCTCGACCACCAAAGGGTAAACTAGGATTAGTAAAATGAAAACTATTGTTGTTAATACAACCTCCCCCAAACTGGACTGATTCTAACCATTTCTTTTCGGTCTTTGCCTTGGTAGTAAACAGATAAAAAGCTAGAGGGTTAGGATTTTTAGCAATAATTGCTAAAGCTTCCTTAAAAGTGCTAAAGGCAATGATCGGTAAAATTGGACCGAATATTTCCCCTTGCATAATAGGAGCATCGAGGGAAACATTAGTTAATAAAGTTGGTTGAATATATAAATTTTCTCGATCGGTTTTGCCTCCAAAAACAATCTCACCATCTTGGAGAAAGTCAATCAGGCGATCAAATTGTTTCTCATTAATGATCTTACCATAATCAGCACTTAATCTCGCATCTTCACCGAAAAAATTAACAATAGTATTAGCTAATTCTTTGATAAAATTCTCCTGCTGGGATTGATGTACTAAAACATAATCAGCTGCGATACACATTTGACCAGAATTAGAGAATTTTGTCACGGCAATGCGACGGGTTGCCACGGAAATATTAGCATCAGCTTCGATAACACAGGGACTTTTTCCTCCTAATTCTAGAGTAACAGGAATTAACTTTGCTGCCGCTAGTTGATAAATAATTTTTCCTACCCTTGTACTGCCAGTAAAAAATATATGATCAAAGGTAAAACTGTCTAACATATTCGGAATTACTTCCGCACCATCTCCCAGGACAATTAACACATATTCTTCAGGGAATATTTCTTGAATTATTTTAACTACTAATTTTTCCGTCGCTGAGGCAAATTCACTCGGTTTTAATACCGCACAGTTACCGGCAGCAATGGCACCGACTAAAGGCACTAATAACAATTGGAGGGGATAATTCCAAGCACCAATAATTAAAACCACTCCTAAAGGTTCCCGAATAATCTGACTGGAGGATGGGAAATTTAAGAGATTAGTTTTAACAGTTTTGGGTTGCATCCATGAGCGCAAATTTTTTAAAGCGGTATTAATTTCCACCAAAAGAAAGCCATTTTCAGTAATCCAACAATCTTCGGGACTTTTCTTTAAATCGCTATATAAAGCTTGATATATCTCTGCTTCATATTTAATGATTGCCTGTTTTAACTTCTCTAACTGCTGACGACGGAATTGATAGGAACGAGTTGCACCACTGGCAAAATACTGACGCAATTTGGCTAATTTTTCTGAGTTTGACAGCATCGAAATAATTCCTAACTTAATGATGAAATTCTACGGCATCCACTGGGGACGAATTCCCGCTAGAGGTAATTCAATTAAATCAGATTTACTTGCTTTTACTCCATCTTGTAGGGGAGGAATTAACATCCACAAACGACCACCGATAATTGTTTCTCCTGAATCGGTAGTCAAGGGATTAGTCGGATTAGTATCATAACTGGTGCGAAGTTGATCAAAAATAATTGCTAAACCATCGGGAGATAAACTAATGTGAATATCACGATAATCAGCTAATTCCAGTAGGGGAGTCACTTGACCGGTCTTCACATCTATTTTAGCAAAATAGGGTTTTTCTTTGTACTCTTGACTGTTAGTAACTAACTCGGTTAACAAACAATATAAATCACTACCAGTGGCATTAAATTGACAATCTATAATCGAACCTTGTAGATTGAGTAAGCGTTTTTGTAATCCTTGATTATTGACATAAAAAAGCGATCGAATATAACGCATTTTGGCATTATCCGTATTAAAATTCACCATTGCTGCGGCCGTACCATCGGCAGAAAAATTCAAAATTCGCCCAAATTTTGGTAAAAAATCTAGGGGTTTTGTTTCGGTTTTTAAAGGCAAAAGCGCAATTCCTTCCCCCTGGGTGACAGCCAAAGTTTTACTATCAGGTGCAATCAAAAATTCCCCACCTTGGATGTTTAATTGTTGGGGGTTTTCCCCCGGTTTAACTGCCCATAAATCGAAGTTAATCGGATTGCGGCGCTCAATTCTCTGCACGACAATAGTTTCCCCATCTTTAGCTAAATCAAAGTGATTATTTTGATAATCTTTATTGTCTAGCACTAACTCAATTTTTAGAGGCGATTGACTGCTATCAACTTGGTAAAGCTGCAGTTCACGAATTCCCTCTATCCCCCGATTTTTCGCCACGGCCGAAAAGAGGATTTTTTTACCATCAGGATAAAATTCAAAAGCCATAACGGTCAAATTTGCGGGGGTTAAGAGGGTTTTCTTCTCCTCGGTCAAGTTATAAAAAATTAATCTTCCCTGTTCTTCCCCATTAGTGCCAATATAGGCAAAAGCACGATCGCGACTTTTAAATTCTCTTTCAAAGATTGCTAGGGTTTGTCCTAATCGATTACCGCTGCGAAATTGTTCCCGCGCACCTTCAATTTGCAGATGATATTTTTCTCCGTAGGGAATGGGAGAAGTGAGAGTATAAGCTAATCGTCTTCCGGCCCAACTAAACTTACCCGGCAGCGGAGGATCGATAACTAGATTTTTTTCTACACTAGCATGATCTATGGGGCGATCAAAAGTGATAATAAATGCTTGATCTTCCGAGCCAATTTCTCGATTTTCCCAGCTAAATTCCTTGACCCTTGGACCGGTTTGTAAAAGACATTGATTACCACAGCTATTACCTAACCAAATTAAGCCACCAATTACTAAGGTTAGCGATACAATTAATGTTATCGCTAATTTATCAATCGGTTGTAGTTGTAAAGTTTTCAGCATTATAGTAGATAGTTAAGCTGCTCGCGTATTTAAATTGCTTGTTGAGACGAGGCACTCTTGCCTTCCGAAGCTGATAACTGATAACTGATAACTGATAACTGTTAATATCCGTAGGGATCCACAGGAGTGGGTATAGATTTCACGGATTTAGCCTTAATTACTAATTGTCTTCTGGTGGTTGATTTTCCCACCTCTACGGGTAAGGATTCCGTGGCCATTTCTCCGGTGATTTCTAACCAAGTATCATTGGGATATTGACTGCGACTTCCTGATAGTTTCACCGGCAAACCCACGGGATAAGCATCTACGGCACAACAGGTAAGAATAAAGCGACTAATTAATAAATAATTATCGGGTAGTTGGGGCAATTGCACCACAAAACCTGTGACTTTTACCGGTTGTCCTGTGTAAGCATCAGGTTCAGGATAAGCATTCAAAGTTCTTACCCATTCAATTAAACTTTTTTCCTCCGGTTTAACGGTAGTGCCAAAGGATTGAGTTTGCACGCGAGTTAGGGGTAAAGATTCACTAATTCCCCTCTGTAATGCGATTTGACTGCTGAGGGGCTGCGGGGCGATAAATAGACCTAAAAGGGCAGTTATTACTAATAAACCTGAGCCAAAATGTTGAGGAAGAATGGTAATATGCGATCGATTATCATTACTATCTAAATTAATCTTTTTTTGCCACTGTTTTAACAATGTCCAAAGCTTGACTATTCCCAGAAAAAATAAAGCAATACTGGTGATAAGAACCAGAAGAAAATAATTAGGATGAATTAGTAAATTTAACCGTCCAGTGATCCAGTATTTAAATAGTAACGAACCCCAACCGATTAGGGCAATAATATCGATAAATTGGGGGGAGATTATTTTTAGACGTGATGAATTCATGGGAAAAACTATCCGGGTACTGACCTAAAATAAATAACTGTGAGACAAGGTGAGTAAAAAAGTCATTTGCGCTGCTAAAGCAAAGAGATAAATTAACATTCTCGGTTTAAAAATAGACAACATTAAACCAATCCCTTTTAGGTCAATCATTGGACCGAACACTAGAAAAGCCAGCAGGGAACTACTGGTAAAACTAGAGGCAAAAGAGAGGGCAAAAAAAGAATCAACCGTGGAACAAATTGAAACAATTACTGCTAACAGCATCATGGCCAAGATCGAAGTAATTGGATCCTGACCCAAATTAAGAACAAATTCCCGGGGAACAAATACCTGTAAACCGGCCGCTATAGCACTTCCTAAGATTAACACTCCTCCTAATTCCCGTAATTCCATCACCACGTTTTCCAGAAAAGTTAACCAGCGCCTTTTCATCGGGATAGCTTGCACTGCTGGTAGGACAGCAGTAGCGGCAAAACTTTCATCTAAGCGCAAAGTTTGCCCAGAATTACCGATCAGAAAAGAACCGGATTGTAGTAGTAGTGGGATAGATTCTTTTTCCGGTATTTGCGGTTGCCAATTGAGACTTTTTGCCAAAGAGGTTTGTAGGAGCGGTCGGGGATCTTTTTGGATACTAAAGATAATACCGATAACCGTAGCGATGAACAAAGAAAAGATAACTCGATAGAAAACAATTTCCGGTTGATCGCGAAAAGCTACCCAAGTGGACCAGATAACAATCGGGTTAATTGTCGGCGCTGCTAACAGAAAACTAACCGCTACTGCATTCGGCATTCCTTGCACAAGTAAACGTCGCGCCACAGGTACATTGCCACACTCGCAGACGGGAAACAAAAAACCAATACATCCCCCCACAAATGCTCCTAAAACAGCATTTCGAGGCATCAGAGCAACTAAGCGACGTTCATCGACAAATATCAAAAGAATACTAGAGAGAATCACCCCTAGCAGCAAAAAAGGCATAGCTTCCACCAACAGGCTCAGGAATAGGGTAAAGGCATTTTGTAGTTGACTCATCTATCCTCGCCTTGGGAATTAGAGGTTTAGGGGTAAAGACTTAGGAACCCTAGAAAAAGGTTCATCAGTCCGCTCCCTGGCTTTTTAACATTTTTTTAATATATCCGATCGAGTGACCGGTTATCAGTTATCAGTGACCAGTTATCAGTTATCAGTTATCCGTTATCCGTTATCAGTTATCCGTTACAGCCTTTCTCGTCAAGATGAAGTATAACCCAATTTGGTATTGACGACCGACGACCGACTCCCCAAAACGAAAACTTCGTACCTCACCATTAAGATAACTGTTAGAGCAGATTTGAGTTTTCAGTCCACTGATTACTGATTACTGATTACTGATTACTGATCTAGAGGACTCGATTAAGCTTGCCGCTTTGATAACCTTCTAGATCGAGGCTGACATAGATAAAGCCTAATTTTTGCAGATCAGCGACTAATTCGCTTAAATTTGTCCGATTAATAAAGTCGGGAATTTCTGCTGCCGGTAATTCAATCCGTGCCGTATCGCCGCTCGATCGCACCCGTAGTTGACGATAACCTAATTTTCGCAGATAAATCTCCGCCCGTCCGACTCTTTGCAATTTCTCCAGGCTAATTTCCTCCCCGTAGGGAAAACGGGAACTTAAACAGGGTTGCGCCGGTTTATCCCACCAAGGTAAATTTAAGTAACGAGATAGTTGACGAACTTCGCTTTTTGTGATAGCAATTTCCGCCAAGGGTGAACGAGCGCCGCGCTCTCTGGCTGCTTGAATCCCGGGACGATAATCCCTTAAATCATCAGCATTAACGCCATCGATGACGTAGGCATAACCACGAGCGAGTGCAAGGGGTTTGAGGGTGTCATGTAGCTCACTTTTGCAGAAATAACAGCGATTAACGGGATTACTGGTGTAATTGGGGTTATTCATTTCCTCGGTTTCCACCAATTCGTGCCGAATACCGATATAATCGGCTTGAGCGATCGCTTCTTCCAATTCTTCCGGCAGTAGGGAAGGGGAAACCGCCGTAATTGCCAATGCTTGACCCCCTAGCAGATCATAGGCCACTTTCGCCACTAGGGTACTATCCACGCCCCCAGAATAGGCAATCAGAGCCTTTTCGCTGGTTTTTAAGAGGTTTTGTAATTGTCCGAGTTTATCAAGTAATTGACTGTCCATGGCGGCGATTTTGGCAACTGGTTTAGGGAGACCGTTTTTATTATATGTCGTGCCGTAATTAATCAGGGCTATCGATCGATTTATATTGCCATAATTTCGTCAATAATTGGGCTGTCTTTGGCAATTTTTACTAGAAAATAATCTCGCTATTCTAAGGATGGACGGTTAAAATGTGTCTTAGGTTATTGCTGATCCCATTATTTTAGTAAGTATTTAGTCATAAACTTCACTTCTATGACCTACTCTAATAATAATAATTATCCTACTCTCTCGATCAAATTCATAAATAACCCGATAATCTCCTACTCTTAATTTATAAAACCCTGACCATTCTCTCGTAAGAGGTAGGGGGGTTATCTGTTCAAAGTTGATGGCTAACCATTCAATTTTATTAAGAATCCTCAGTCTGATAAGATCAGTGATCAAATCTAAATCAGTTATCGACTCTGGTTCAAACGTAACAGAATAGCTCATTTAAGGTTCTATCCCATATCTTTTATCCACCTCAGCTGCGGGAATAGTCGGTCTTCCTTGTAATCTTTTTTGTTGGATTTCTAATAACTTTTGTTTAAAAGATTCTTTAACTTGTTTTCCCTCATCTGGATCACCAAAGTATTCATCCAGAGTATCATCTACTGTATTACGGATTAAACTTTGTAACTCTTGGCTAGTCATGTCTTTTATCTGCATATTTTCTCTAATTAAAAAATAGAAACATACTCAAGAAACATTATAACAAATTGCCGAGGAAACGTAAAGGACAGGGAATATAGAGTCCATTTGGTATCTTTCCCAAAATCATTACCCAGTATGGATTAGAGCGAATTAGCCAAAATACCTGTAATTCTTACCCGTGAAGCGTCACAAGAGAGATACCAAATAGGTTCTATAATTTAAATGCGTTTTAGCTTAACCCTCTCTACATGACAACAACTCTCACAGACTATAAATATATTGCAATTGATCATCGGGGAGTACCAATAATTGCGGGTTCTACCCTGAAAGTGATTGAGCTAGTTATGGCACAAATAGCTTACGGTTGGACTCCAGAAGAAATTCACATTAACCATCGTGATTTAAGCATGAGTCAAATTCACTCAGCATTAGCTTACTATTGGGAACATAGAGAAGAATTAGATCAAGCTATCCAAGCTGATTTAGAATTTGCCCAAAAAATGCGGGAAAAAGCTGGAGATTCTCCCTTTGTTACCCGACTTAAAGCACAGGCAATAAAGTAGTGAATCTCAAACTTTATCAAGAGTGATTTTTACCCAAGATAGCGATTTTTAAATAGAAGCTAGTCGTCGTCAAACAGAAGGAATTGAATTTATAGGGATTGGGGACTGTATTAGAGATTTAGAATTAATTGCGAAACTGGGAAAAAGTGAAGAATTTATCAATATAAGACAATATTTACCCCTTTAATTTTTGTTGATGATAAAATTTAGCTTAATTCAAATGATCCCCAGATTAGGATAAAGCGATGATACCAAGATTTTGATCTCCCTCAAAAGATAAAATAGCTTCGTAGTTATCTCTTAACAATGATTCTATAGTTTTAGTAGAGCAATTTCCCAAACGAATCCAAATTACTTTAGGCGGAAAACCTTTAAGAATTAGTAATTCATTAAAATCAGAATCTTTGGTGACAATAATATAGTCTTGTATTTTAGCGATTTCCCAGACATAATAATCAGATTCTTGGTCTAATCCCAGCAAGTAAAGATGATTAGAATCGGGATAAATATCAACTAATAGACTAACTAAGCGAGGTGATACATTGTGATCGAAAAGTAATTTCATTAGTTAACTAAAATGGTTTGACGCTCACGCTCTGCGGCATAACTCAAACAGGCTAAAATATCCGCCTTGGTTAAGTAAGGAAAATCTTCTAAAATTTCTTCATAAGTCATTCCCGAAGCCAGATAGGAGAGAACATCATAAACAGTAATTCTCATTCCTCTAATGCAAGGTTTTCCGCTCCTTTTTCCCGGTTCTATGGTAATAATATCTTTGTATGACATAATGTTGATTAACTGGTGATCAAATCTAAAATTGATGATAGGATATCGGGGCAACCCCTCTGTAGTTGCCCCTCTTAAGGATAATTTATCCCCGACGACGAAGGGAAGCGACACCCAACGCACCCACAGCGATTAAACTCACTATACTCCTAGGTTCCGGGGTTGACACAGCACCGCCACCAGTGGGAGTGATATCCCCATTAAGAGCCACAAACCCACCACCTGGAATATTAGATGCGCTTACCCTGAGTTTATTCCGCTTTCCCAAAGATTCAATCCTGACAGGGATCTGACTGGGGAGGATGCCACCCTGCCACAACCCAAAACTGGCGCGCTGTTTGGATAGATGGTTCATCCCTTTGTTCATCATTAAAGTCAAAACGATAACAAGTCGCTCTACCTATAGGAGTTATGCCGATAATTTTTAGTCCGTCTTTTGTCCAGATAAAATGTTCTCCCCACTGCTGTACTCTGGGATTAAATAGAGAGACTTCTGTTTGAGTAGAAGGGTCAATCGCTGTGGTAAAGTTATAGTGTCGCTCGTTACAACGATGACAAGCCAAACAAAGATTGTCAGGATTATCAGTCCCCCCCAAGGACTTTGGCAATATGTGGTCAAGGGTAAAAAGGTCTGGACTCAAGTATTCTGGAGAATGACAATATTCACAAAGATATTTAGCTCGTTGTCGGACTATTCTTCGAGTTGATAGGGACACCATTGACTTTTTGTGGCAAGTTGGGCGTTAATAAGCGTAAAAATGCGCTCTAGTTCAGAAAGTCCGCCATACTCCGCTTCTTCGTCAACAGAGAGACTGTCAGTTTTCTTCTTAGCTAATAACTGCTCAAAACGAGATTGTAGCTCTGAAGTAAACCTGAATAAATAAATGTTACCAAATTCGCGCAGTTCAACCCCTTCTCTCATTAAAGACGAAGGTTGAATCATTAATTGGGGAGTCATTGGCTCTATTGATTGTTATTCCTCTTTCACCCTATCACCTTAACAAATTGCCGAGGAAATGTAAAAAAATATTGATAATATTTAACCAATTTCGGGGCAACTACAGGGGTTGCCCCTCTTAAGGATAATTTATCCCCGACGACGAAGGGAAGCGACACCCAACGCACCCACAGCGATTAAACTCACTATACCCCTAGGTTCCGGGGTTGATACACCACCGCCACCAGTGGGAGTGATATCCCCATTAAGAGCCACAAACCCACCCCCGGCAACATTAGCAGAGTTGAGACCGAAGAATAAGACTGTAGATGAATTAGCCAGTCCATAGACACGGAACTGCACCGGTCCGGTTTGGGGTGCTAAACTGCTTAGGTCAAAGCTGTAGGTATTTGAGCTAGTTGTTAAATTAACTTGTGTCCCTAAATTACTGGTGAACCCATCAACACTGGAGCGCAAGACTAAATCTAGCTGAAGTCCATCATGCTGCGCATTGAGTTGCAAGTTAGTAAAATCGACTTGAAAACCTGCACTGGGACTGACGGCAAATTCGACATATTGGCTGGGATTAACAGTGCTACCTGTATTCCAATGCTCTGTTCCTCCACTTGCATCACCCAACGTGAAATCAGAAGTTAAAAAACTATTAAGCCTCTTTATCCCAGCGGTATCTAAGCTAGTGCTGGTTATATTCGCACCCACAGTATCCGCCGCTTTGGGGTAGGTTGCGGCATTAAATTCATTCCAACCAGCTACGATTGCTGCTTGAGCAGGAGCAACCCCAGCTAACCCTATCAGAGTCAAGGGGGTTAAAATTGTCAGGAATTTTTTCATGGATTTGATGACAGTAATGATACAAAAATATGATCATATTCAACGCTAATTCCACGTTAATATCCTGCAACTGAAAATATCACAAGGGGGGGGGAGTCAAGGGCTATTTAATCATAATAAATTATGATTTTTACATTTAAGCTAGTTTTAGCTTATATAAATATTTTTGAGTCGTTGCAAAGTTCTACCTTGCAACGCAGATAAGCGAGGTTCTACCTCTACTTATTTCTTTGACCCAAATTATCACCTTCGCTCCTAGGTTCCCCCGCAATAAATTGACTGGGTGCATCTTACATTTGCAGGAATACCGACAATCAGCAATTATCAGTGACTCTTAGATGATTACAAATGTGTCAGCAGCTGTCTGTAAGCATCCCACCGAAAAACTAATGCGCGGGGGGTTTGGGGGGTAGAACCCCCCAAAAGCTTGGATTGAGTCATAAAATCGGAAGTGATACTAAATCCGTTAAGTATAGGCTATATATCGGGAGAGGCACTCATGCAAAAGGGGCAGTAAATAATCAGTTTTTAATAACCGGATTTAGTATGATATGTTCAATCTCCAGCAATCCTAACACATATTTTTGTAAACTTAAACAATACCCACAGCGATTGTTAGCTTGTTGGCGAATTTTATCTTTAGTATAGTCGGGAATAGGGTTAGGATTCATGCTTCTAAGGGTGAAATTAATCCTCTTTTAAACGCTTCATTTAATGCTTGAGACTTCTTTAACAAGTTTATTTGATAAATTTGCATCAATGACCAAAGTTCCCTATTTTCAAAGGTTGATAAATCCCTCTCTTGTTGTTCATTGAGCAACTCGCTTAATCTTTGATCCTGTTCTGATGCCATTTGTAATTGAGTTAATTTGATAATTTCTTCATCTGATAATGAATTTAGGGATGAGATTTTTTCGCCTTGATAATTGGGACTAATAGAAAAAGCGATCGCTTCTACTAATATATCATTAAGATCACGGTTAATTGAATGGGCTAAGGATTGAGCTAGATTAAAAATCTCATCAGGTAAAGTTAAAGTAATTGAAATAGCCATAAGCTTTTTTGATGCTGGTTTATAGAGATATTATAATTATAACTCAAATTTTTTGGCGATTTCGAGGCAAGATTTGCCGATAACTTAACTCACAGCAAACCCTGTTAACTTACGAGTTTCCAGATCGTAAAAAGCTAAAACTATATCTTCTTTAGAAATACCCTCCCTTAATAATTCCGTAGCGATACCTTCCTCAGTCCCATCCTCCTCAATATAAATCTTCTCATTTTTAATCCTAATATGGACTTGAATATTCCTGATTTTTTTCTTGCCTTCCCAACCCATAAAAAGCCAAAAATACTGATCATGTATCTCATCAAAAACCAGACAACTTTCTTGATCTAAATTAGCAGAACCAGAAACCCATTCGTGATATTCTGTTAATACTTTTTTAATGGCATTGCGATATTTTTCTAGTCTATCCATTGTAAAATTTTCTCCTTTTCCATTTCAACAACCAGCAAAAGTAATTGATTTATTTTCACAATATCCTGAATTGATTCTCGTTGGAAAAAATTTTCATAAATGCTGTCTTTAATGGCTAGATAAATTTGATATTCTGGTTCGGTAAGACTGATTAAATTTCGATATAAAATATATTGTCCTAAAGCTATTTCAAAATCTCTCATAGGTGAGGGACTTAAAAAGCTTTTGATTTCTACAACAATTTTACGTCCATTTCTTTCAGCAGCCAAAGGTTTTTCTGCTGCTAAATCAGCAAAAATTCAGCATCTTTGTATTTAATTTTATAAGGAGCAGCTAAAATCCTCCAACCGTCTTAATTAAGGCATTTTTCACGGCTTCATGGTAAATATCTTTTGCTGGCATGGTTCTAAAAAAGTAATTTCATTAGTTATATTCAATTTTATTAACAATCCTAAGTCTGATAAAATCGGTAATCAAATTTAAATCAGTTATCGAGTCTGGTTCAAATTTAATTTTTGTTGATCCCCCCCTTCTCCCCTTAATAAGGGTGTTGATCCCCCCTTCCCCCCTTGATAAGGGGGGTGTTGATCGCTGGGGGGATCTGAATTAACACCTACCTACTTAGGGGAGAATTGTTGATTACTTCCCTCTAGTTTTTTCGGCCCAAACTTTGCTGGGTAATCCCCAAACATAGATGAAACCTTCGGCAGCTTTATGATCAAATTGATCCTCGGCCCCATAGGTAGCTAAATCGGGAGAATAGATAGAATTGACTGACTGACGACCGACCACTTTAGCGTTACCTTTAAACAGTTTGACTCGCACCGATCCCGTTACCTGTTCTTGGGTTTTGAGGATAAAAGCATCGATCGCTTCCTTTAAGGGACTGTACCACAATCCTTTATAAATTAACTGTCCGTAGGTATCTTCAATTCCCCGTTTATATTGGGTAACATCTCCAGTTAAAGTCAAACTTTCTAGGTCTCGGTGAGCATCAATTAAAACTAATAAAGCCGGGGCCTCGTAAATTTCTCGGGATTTAATTCCCACTACCCGGTTTTCGATCATATCTAACCGACCAACACCGTGTTTACCCACTAGGTCATTTAATTGACTAATTAGCGTCACGGGAGCGAGATTTTCTCCGTTTAAACTGACAGGAATCCCCTGATTAAAACCAATATCGACGTATTCCGGCTCGTTGGGAGTATCGGCGATCGCTTTGGTCATTAAATAGATTTCTTCCGGGGGTTCCGTCATCGGATCTTCCAAGGGACCGGCTTCAATACTGCGCCCCAACAGGTTACGATCGATACTAAAAGGCGAGGATTTTTTCACGGGAGACTCGATCCCGAATTTTTCCCCGTAGGCGATGGTTTCTTCCCGGCTCATGCCCCATTCCCGGGCGGGAGCGAGAACTTTTAAACTAGGATTGAGGGCCATAATGCCCACATCAAAACGCACCTGATCGTTACCTTTGCCGGTGCAGCCGTGAGAGACGGCATCGGCCCCGTATTTCTCGGCGGCCTCTACTAATAATTTAGCGATTAAAGGACGAGCCAGGGCGGTAGAAAGGGGATAACGATTTTCGTAGAGGGCATTAGCTTGAATTGAGGGAAAAGCGTATTCTTTGACGAATTCTTCTTGAGCATTGACGACTAAGGATTCGATCGCTCCGCAGCGCAGAGCTTTTTCTTGAATTGGTCCTAATTCGTCTCCCTGTCCTAAATCGGCGGCTAGGGTAATCACTTCTTGCACTCCCCATTCCTGTTTGAGATAGGGAATACAGACGGAAGTATCGACTCCTCCGGAATAAGCTAAAACCACTCTATTGGCGCGTCCCATAATTTTTTCACCTAAAAACGACTAATTGATTACTCTTTTAAGTTTATTATATATCTTGGGGGTTTGATGCTTCTTTTTTAATGCTTTTTTGTTTAGTTTTTGATGAAGAAAAGGAATAGGAAGTCACGAGCAAAGAGCAAAAACTAAACGGGCAACCAGCCGCTATTTACGTTTACTGGCAGGACGACGGGAGGATTTTTTAGGAGCGGTATTTTGGGGATTATCCTTAGTTTTATCTTTAAATACTGGAATAGTAAAATGAAACTGACTGCCGTTATTTTTTCCCTGGGATTCTGCCCAAATTTCGCCGCCCCAACCATTAACGATCTGACGACAGATAGCCAGTCCTAAACCGGTTCCCCCGGCACTGCGTCGCAGGGCCCCCTCCTCTTGGTAAAAGCGATCAAAAACCTGTTCTAAACGATTGGGTTCGATCCCGCGTCCAGTGTCAGAAATGGTTACTTCTAGAGTTTTTGGCTTTCCCGAAGCGACTTCGATCGAGACACTTCCCTCCCGTCCGGTAAACTTACAGGCATTATCGAGCAGTTTGGAGAGTAATTCCACTAACCACTCGCCATCGGCTAAAACAAAGGGCAGATTGGGGGGGACAAGATTGATAATTTTTGGGTTGTCGTTGTCGAGATTGCGGGAGTGAACGTGACTGATGGCTAATTCCACACATTCCGATAAGGATAAAGCTTCGGGATTCCAATTAACCCGGCCACTTTCTAACCTAGAAAGAGTTAAAAAATCTTGGATTAATTTACGCATTCGTTCCGCATCTTTCAGGGCAGTATCAAGCATAATTTGGCGCATTTCTGCCGGCATATCCGGTTCCGAGGCCAAACTTTCTAGACAGACTTGAATGGTGGAGAGGGGGGTGCGTAATTCGTGGCCGGTAATGGCGACCAAATTAGAACGAGTGCGATCGAGGGCGGCCAATTGTTCATTTAAATCCTGTAAATTAGCGTATGCCTCTGCTTGAATGAGGGCGACTCCGATTTGAGTGGCCACCGCATCCACAAGGGCGACATCCTCGCTTTTCCAAGTGGTGGTATAGGGTCCACAGTGATGCAGTTCCAACATTCCCAAGAGACGACTTTGGTAAAAAATCGGTACTAATAACCAGGAATAGATGGAACATTCCCGCACGAGATTTTGAATGGAATCGCCGGGGAGACGGGGATCGTGAATAGCGTCTTCGATTTTCAGGGATTCTCTCAATTCCAGCACTTCCTGAAAAAGAGGATTATTTTTCAGTGGCCATTTTTGTCCTTTGATGGAACTAATGCCGGGGTTTAAAAATTCGTGTTCGATGGTGGCGTTAATGTCGGCCTCATGACAACGATAGACCACGCAGCGACAGACTCCCAATCCCTGCCCCAATTTCTGCACTGCCACCTGTAGGATAGCTTCCGGATCGAGGGAACGACGGATCGAGGCTGTCACCGAGTTGATCAGTCTTTCCTTGTGTTCTTTCGATGCCAAGGAACGATTGGCTTTCAGCAGTTTATACTGTCCTGCTTGCAAATAAGTGACTAATCGCTGGATAAAGGGATCTGCTTCCTCTTGATGATCCCTGTCCGTCAGTTCACAGATCAGGTATTCTTCTTGGGCGCGCCTAATTTTCTCCGCTAGTTCGGGACGATAATCGAGAATATGATTTAAAAGAATTTGGGCGGCCTGTTGACTGCCATGGCGATCACTCGTCCAAATCCCCTCAAAACGACGATTATTATCCATAGCTGCCCCATTTTCCCCCTCTGCTGTCAGATGGGTTCGTTCCCGACAGATTAAACAACTAGCATAATGGCGACCGATAACCACTAGATGCCATTCTTGGGCTAAACTGTCCTCCGGTTGAAAAGCGATCGTCTCGTAAATGTCGGAACTATGCTTAAAATCGGTTTCTGGGGCCGACAAAACATAAACTTGCCCGCTTTTGTGGGCAATGCGTCGATAGCGATGGGCTTCTTGACGATAAAAGCGCTCACGCTGAAAACTGGCAATCACTAACGGTTGATCGTCTTCCGCTAAAACCTGATCCTCCATGGCGTGGGATAACGCAGTCAGGGATGCTTTGAAGTACATCTGCGATCGCCATTGGGGGAGTAACTGCAACAGTTCTGTTAAAACAGAAGTTGATCTGCTCATCGATGATCTGTTTCGAGTCGAGTGTGACTAGCAAGCGCGATAGAGGGAACTAGCAATTTATCCCTTGACCCTATCCTACAGGCTCAAGGGGACAAGAGGTGAGATCGTGATGGCAAGAAATTTAAACCGAGTGATGCCAAAAGTGAGCGAAATTATTCTAGTTAACTAGATGTAGGCGACTTTCATTGCCCAAAGAATCAGAGCAATAATACTACCGATAACGATAATCGACGATATCGCCACTACTGCCGGTTTATCGGCTCCCTCGAATTTCATGATGCCACGATTTAAGTCTGACATTGCCCTTAACTCCTTTTCATGAGATGGATGTAGAAAGTATGAGACACTTTAGGATCATAAATTAGCGAACTCTCATCTATCCGTGTTATTAGAAATTGGTATCATTCGGCTGTCTTTAATCATTCTAGGCGTTCTTTTCGCCCTTGCCCTTTTCCTTGAGGCTATTTTAAGAATTGTCTTCGGGTTCGGTAATCCGCTTATTTACGAAGCTGATGCCGAAATTGGCTATCTTTTGGCTCCTAATCAACAAACGCGCCGTTTTTCTAATCTTATCGCCGTTAATCAGTATTCGATGCGGAGCGATCCGATTACACCTCAACGGCCCCCGGAGACGACGAGAATACTGTTAATCGGTGATTCGATCGCTAATGGCTCCTGGTGGACGGATCAAAAAGAGACCATTTCTGCTTTAATCACCAAAAATTTAGGCCAGAATCTGACTGGTTCAGTGGAGGTTCTCAATGCTTCGGCCAATTCTTGGGGACCGCGCAATCAATTGGCTTATCTGCGACGTTTCGGAACCTTTGAATCCCAGGTGATTGTGTTATTAATGAACACCGATGATCTGTTCGCTTTAGCTCCTAGTTCGGCGGTGGTGGGACGAGAAATTAATTATCCCGCTCGCCGGCCGGCTTTAGCTTTAATCGAATTGTACGATCGATATTTTAAGCGTTATCCTCCCCTACCACCGGTGCGAGAAGGGGGCGATCGAGTGGACAATAATTTAACCGCTCTTGCCCAAATTCAAGCCCTTGCTCAGGCTAATCAAGCCCGTTTAATTATCGCTATTACCCCCCTAATTCGCGAAGCTCAAAAACAGGGGCGAGATTATGAATTAAAAGCCCGTCAAAGACTAGCAGATTTCACCAGCAACCAGCAGATTTTTTATCTAGATTTTCTGCCCATTTTTCAAGCCCATCCCAATCCCGATTCCCTCTATATCGATAATATTCATCTCAGTCGAGACGGTAACGAGTTAATTGCCCAAAAACTGACCGAGGCAATCAAAAAAGTCTTTTAATTAGGTTTGCCTGAAAAAGTTTCTTGCTGGGGGCATAATTCGGGTTTGCTGAAAGAAGCTACAACCTTTATTGGAAAAGGCTTTTAGCTAGATTGAGAGTCGCTTAGGTGCCCCTGAATCTGCTAAAATTACTCAAAACCCTTGCATCTTCTCTCCTTAGTACCAATGTATCGCAAGATTGA
>NZ_JADBTZ010000116.1:0-2737 GCF_020245885.1 Microcystis sp. M165S2
GCCGAATTTGAAGTCTTTTCTGAACGAAACCCCCTACTATCTGTGGTCAAGGTTCAGTTTTTAGCTTGGTTATCGCTTTTTCCATTGTAGCTTAAAGCCGTCGTAAAACGACGGGGTTTTAACCCAAATTTTCGATAACTGTTTACTGTTTACTGATCACTGAAAAAAGCTTCCCTATTCCCCAGAAGCATTAGGATCGATTTTGAGAACTAAAACCCCTAAAGGTGGTAAACAGAGATCGATCGAGTAGGGACGGCTATGATAGGACCATTCCTCCGACCATTTACCGCCAAGGTTGCCCATATTACTACCGCCATATTTACCCGCATCGCTGTTAAAGATTTCCTGATAAAAACCGGGATGAGGTACACCAACGCGATAATGGCTGTGGGGTTGGGGAGTAAAATTACAGACCACCACCACAAACTCCTGCCAATTTTTGCTCCAGCGCAGGAAAGAAACGACGCTATGACTATTATCACTACAGTCGATCCACTCAAAGCCATCCTGACCAAAATCCTGGGTATATAAAGCAGGTTCACTCTTATAGGTGGCGTTCAAATCAGTGAAAAAGCGTTTTAGCTGTTGATGGGGTTGATACTGCAAAAGACCCCACTCCAAATCACCCCAAACATTCCACTCACTCCACTGGCCAAATTCCATGCTCATAAACAGGGTTTTCTTGCCGGGGTGGGTAAACATATAGCTAAATAATGCCCGGACATTGGCGAATTTTTGCCACTCATCCCCCGGCATTTTGCCAATCATATTACTTTTGCCGTGAACCACTTCATCGTGGGACAAAGCCAGCATATAATTCTCGCTGTGGTTATACCACATACTAAAAGTGACATTATTTTGATGGAATTGACGGAACCAAGGATCCATGCCGAAATAATCGAGCATATCGTGCATCCAGCCCATATTCCACTTCAAATTAAAGCCTAAACCGCCCATATAGGTGGGCCAGGACACCATCGGCCAAGCGGTGGATTCTTCGGCAATAGAGAGAATTCCGGGGAAATAGCTAAAAATCACATGATTGACTTGACGCAGGAATTCAGCGGCCTCTAAATTTTCCCGGCCACCGTACTCGTTAGCCACCCATTCCCCATCTTTACGACAATAATCGAGATAGAGCATGGAAGCCACCGCATCCACGCGAATGCCGTCAATATGGTACTTATCGAACCAAAAAAGAGCATTAGCGACGAGGAAATTTCTGACTTCGTTGCGACCGTAGTTAAAAATTAAGGTTCCCCATTCCTTGTGTTCCCCTTTGCGCGGGTCGCCGTGTTCGTAAAGATGAGTACCATCAAAGAAAGCTAACCCGTGGCCATCTTTGGGGAAGTGACCGGGGACCCAATCCACTAGCACACCAAGGCCATTTTGGTGACATTGATCGACAAAATACATGAAATCTTCAGGATTGCCGTAGCGACTGGTGGGGGCAAAATAACCCGTCACTTGATAACCCCAAGAACCATCAAAAGGATGCTCGGCGATCGGTAATAATTCGATATGGGTGCAACCTAATTCTTTAACGTAGGGAATTAGTTTTTCGGCCAACTCGTAGTAACTCAAAAAGCGCGCCCCAGTGTTCCATTCCGACACAGGAACCGGTTCCCCTTCCCCAGAAAGTAAACGGGGGGGTTCGGCACTAGAAGTGTGCAGCCAAGAACCGAGGTGTAATTCGTAAACGGAAACCGGTTGAGTTAAAGGATCGCTATGGCGGCGTTTTTCCATCCAATCGCTATCATCCCAAGTATAGCTATCTAAATTGGCCACGATCGAGGCGGTTTTCGGGCGTACTTCTTGGGCAAAACCGTAGGGATCAGATTTTTCGTAAATATGACCTTCCCAATTTTTGATCTCGTATTTATATTTAGTGCCAACACCGATTTCTGGGATAAACAATTCCCAGACCATATTATTACGTTTCCGCATTTGGTGATCACGACCATCCCAGTTATTGAAATCACCAATAATCGAGACGTTGCGGGCATTAGGGGCCCAAACGGCAAAATAAACCCCTTTAATACCCTCGATTTCGGCTAAATGCGCCCCTAATTTTTCATAAATGCGATGATGGTTGCCCTCCCCAAACAGATGTAAATCAAAATCGCTGAGTTTGGCAGAACGGAAGGCATAGGAATCATAGATTACCCGTTCCTGTTCTCCCTCGTGGATGCGTAATTGATAATTGTTCAGTTCACCGATATCGATGACGCACTCGAAAAAATGGGGATGATAAGCGGTCTTCATGGGATATTCTTGTCTTTGGGACGGTAAAATAACCCAAGCGGCCGTGGTTTTCGGTAAATAGGCTCTAACAACCCATTTATTCACTTTTCCTTCTTTTTCTAGGGGATGGGCCCCCAAAACCTCAAAGGGATCGTGATGGAGGTTGTTGACGATTTGATGGACTTGTTCGGGGGATACCACTATAGACATTCAGTTAACACTCTTGACATCTACAATACTTATAGCAAGGAAATAGTCATTTTTTTGTTGCCTTCTGGGAATTCTCAAACTGATGGTATTGTAAAGTTTCAATGCAAATATAGTCATATATAGCCAGCCATGGTAATATATGGACAGGAAACTATCAGACTAGGCAAAAAAAACAAGAATAAGTTATCGAACGGCTTGGAGGTGGTGGAAACAAGAGAATTTAACAGGCTATCAATTGCCTTCCGGTACAATTATGACAACGGATGACAACCCTTCAAAACCC
>NZ_JADBTZ010000117.1:0-9448 GCF_020245885.1 Microcystis sp. M165S2
AATCGTCATTTAGCGAAGTCGATAACCGATGCAGGATGGTCTGTTTTTAGGCAATGGCTAGAGTATTTTGGGGACAAATACTGCAAGTTAACTATAGCTGTCTCACCTCATAATACGTCTCAAAATTGTGCTAATTGTGGGCAAAAAGTCCAAAAGTCGCTATCTACTCGAAACCATGTTTGTACTCATTGTGGATACACAGATTGTCGAGATAGAAACGCCGCTTTAAACATCTTGCAAAAGGGATTAAGTAGCGTGGGGCGCACGCAAACTTTAAACGCTTCGGGAGAGGTTCCCTCTTGGTTGGTTGGAGAAATCCTGCTTGCTAACGGAGACTCAATGAACGAAGAATCCCCGTCTCTTTAGAGCGGGGAGCGTCAAAAAACAGAAATAGTAAAACATCAGGGTTAAATTGTGGCAGTCACGAAAAGATCCACTATACTGTTAGACTTAAACAGGTCATCACCCAATGACTATCTAGCTATAATCATGTCACCGCCACAAAAATCATTTTATGCTTTCTGAGCCGGAACCGAGCGACACCCTCACCACTGCCACCGTCAATATGGGCGATCAAACTACCGATATCAAGCCAATTTTAGCCTTAAAAGAGTTAGTCGCCAGTTTATATCGCGAACAAAACAAAGTTCAAAATCTCTTAAGTTCCCTCGGGTTTGCCCTGCGGAGTTTCAATAATTTAAACCAATTCCTCGATCTTACCCCCTTGATGGCCGCACGAGTGGCAGATGCGGAGGGAGGGGCATTGATTTTGAGCAAAAATAACGGTCAAGTGGCGCTCGATCAACTCCATTGCCAAGATAATCAAATTAATGGGGAACTACGCCGACAATTAGAGGCAATTATCCGACAATTAAACCAAGAACCGGCACTTGAGAACAGAAATAGTCGATCGCTTCTCGATAGTCTCGACCATAAAATCCGGCAAACTCTCGGACAGGGTACGCAGGTATATAGTACACCTGTTTTGGTAAAAAATAGTGAGCGGGGACGTTTATACGTTTTCAGTCGCGATCCCGATTATGGTTGGACACCCACCCGTCGTAAACTGTTGCAGCTAGTGGCCGATCAAACGGCGGTGGCTATAGCTAATAATGAATTAACGCTGGAATTACGGGCCAAGGAACGTCAGGATCGAGAGTTAGAAATCGCTTCCGAAATCCAAAATCGTCTTTTACCCCGGCAATGTCCGAAAATTCAGGGGGTAGAATTGGCAGCCCACTGTAAAACGGCTAATCGCGTTGGTGGCGATTATTATGATTTTATCCCCTGCAACTACGATCAATTTAAACCGGCAAGGGAGGCGGAAATGGAAGCTAGTACCGCTCCTTGGAGTATAGTCATTGGTGATGTCATGGGTAAAGGTGTCCCAGCAGGATTATTGATGACCATGACCCGGGGAATGTTGCGAGCGGAAGTGTTAAATCGTCACTCCCCGGCCCAGATTTTGCGTCATCTCAATCGGGTTATGTATGCCGATCTGGATAATTCTCATCGTTTCGTGACATTATTTTATTCCGAGTATGATCCCCTGACGCGCCGTCTTGGCTACAGTAATGCTGCCCATTATCCCACCCTCTGGTGGCGGGCCAAAACGGCAGAGTTAGAGCCTCTCGACACGGAAGGGACATTAGTTGGTTTAGAGGCCGATTCTATCTATGATGATGCCCAAGTGCAATTAGAAGCGGGAGATACGCTGATTTATTATACCGATGGCTTTACCGATGCAGTTAACTCGAAAGGGGAAAGATTTGAGCAGAAAAATTGGCTATCGGCAGTTAAAGAAGCCTGTCAACAGTACACCGATCCCGAACAGATTCTAGAATATTTATTTGGGAAAGTTGCCGCTTTTACTGGGTTGGGAAATGACAGTAGCGACGATATGACTTTAGTAGTTATGCGAGTGAAATCGGAGGAATAAATTATCATTTCCTAGCTCATAAATTAGCCTAATTCTGCTCTTGCCAAGGAGCAAATAAAGGCAATAAAGCTAACCCGGGTAAAGCGGCAATTACCGTGATTAAAAAGAACCACTGCCAACCGATCGCCTCAGCTAAAACTCCTGCGGGGGCTACTAAAATATCGCGACTAAAGGCCATTAAACTTGATAAAAGGGCGAACTGAGTAGCGGTAAAACGAGCATTACAAAGACTCATTAAAAAAGCCACAAAAGCGGCAGTGACTAAGCCACCGCAGAAGTTTTCAATATTAATAGCTAAGACCATAAAAGGATAATTTTGCCCTAAATTTGCTAAAATAAAATAGGCTAAATTACTAACAGCTTGCAAGACACCAAATATCCAGAGCGATCGATTAATTCCCCAACGACTTAACAGGGAACCACCTAATAAAACTCCCACCATAGTTGCAATCATGCCCATACCGCCTTGGATCGCCCCAATATCGGTTTGACTGAAACCAGTTTTTAAGAGAAAAGGAGTCACCATATTATTAACTAAAGCATCCCCTAAACGATAGAGAACAATAAAGGCGAGAATGCTGATTCCTTGACCTATTTGATAGCGTTGAAAAAACTCTTGGAAAGGCAACCAAACCGCCTCTAAAAGAGTTTGAGGAGTATCATACCTAGGGGGAGTAGCTGGGGCGAAAAAAGACCAAATAATCGTTAAAGCCATCAGTCCAGCTAGGAAAAGATAGACGAGAGGCCAGGGAAAGTGATCGGCTAAAATTAAAGCGATCGAACCAGTTAAAATTAAAGCCAAACGATAACCTAAAACCCCGATCGCCACCCCTGCACCCATCTCCCATTTTTCTAAAATATCTGTGCGATAGGCATCGTAGGCAATATCTTGGCTGGCACTAAAAAAAGCAATCAGTAAAGCATTAATTGCCAATAATTCTAAAGATCGTTGCGGTTGTTGCAAAGCCATG
Source organism: Microcystis sp. M165S2 (assembly GCF_020245885.1). Lineage (NCBI taxonomy): Bacteria > Bacillati > Cyanobacteriota > Cyanophyceae > Chroococcales > Microcystaceae > Microcystis > Microcystis sp. M165S2. The sequence goes on from NZ_JADBTZ010000117.1 coordinate 2,911, forward strand.
AAACCAATCGCTAAAGTTAAACAAATTTGAGCGATTAAAATCCAACCGCGACGACGACCAAGCACGGGGGGAAGATAGCGATCGAGTAAGGGAGACCACAGAAATTTGAGAGAGTAGGGGAGAGCGACTAAACTAAATAAACCGATCGATTTCAGATCAACTCCTTCGGTGGTCATCCAAGCTTGCAGGGTACGACCGGTGAGAAAATAGGGCAATCCAGAAGCGAAACCTAAGAATAACAAAGCCGCCATTTTTTGACTGCGGAACACTTGCAAATAAGCGGAAATTTCTTTGATCATGGAGGGGATAGGAGGATAGATTAGATTAAAGAATATAGTTAATTGACCCAAAAAGAAAGAGATTAGTTCTGACCAGCATCATCCCATCTTAACCATTGCCCGGCGATCAAAAAAAATTCCCGAAAAATAGCAGTCTTTCCCCCAACTGGGGCTATAGGCAGTAGAATGGATGAGATTTTGATTCAGTAGTCTTGAAAAATTGCGGTATTCTCCTTAAGATAGATGCTTGATTCTCCCAACTAGCTCCCACCCCTATTTACCTTTCCCGGATAAGGACTGCCATCCCCACCTTCCCTGCCGACTCCTGTGATTAAAGTGGACTCCTGTTTTATCTCATACCTATTGTCTAATCCCTCCGACTCGGAAGCGACCGGTGACAATGCCACCATTACCGTCGAGGTGCGTTTGGCCCAAAGCCAAGATCTCAAAAGCTTGGCGGAAATTCTCACCGATAGTTTTTTCCCCACGGCCAATTATTGGTCTTTTCTGCGTCCTATCTTTAAATTGGGCATTTACGAGGACTTACGGGGACGATTGCGCGCCGATACCCCTTACTATCACTGTCTGGTAGTCAGTCAAACCAGCGTCACCGCCACGGGTTCTCAGGAAATTATTGTCGCTACGGCGGAAATCGGCTTAAAATCTAGTTCTTTTTTAGCCGTTCCCATTCCTTATATTTCTAATTTAGCCGTTAGTCCCGATCGCCGGCGTGCCGGTCTGGCCCGGAGATTGCTGCTCAAGTGTGAACAGATCGCTAGAGAATGGGGTTTTGAGGAACTTTCCCTCCATGTTCTCGATAATAATCTAGCGGCCCAGTCACTGTACTCAAGTAGCGGTTATCGTCTGCAAAAAACCGACGGTTGGTTGATCAATTGGTTATTTAATCGACCACAAAAGTTATTTCTGCACAAAAAAATCAGCCATTGAGGAGATAGGAGGCACTCATGCACTCATGCACTCATGCAAAAGGCAGCTTTCTTCTCCCCACTACCCCACTACCCCACTTCCCCGCTTCCCGCTCCCATAAAAAACTTTTTGCTGCAAACCCTAGATATTTCTCCAAAATTGCGATGCAGAAGAACTATAAGGAAAAATTCTGCTATATTATCTGCTAACTCTCTAGAAAACCCGATTAGTTTAATAATCTTTTCCGGGTATCTGAGAAAAAAAATAGTTCATCTCTTTAAATATGGTTTTAGGGAGATATTTAGTGACCGTGTGAGGCAATTTGTGGTTAATAAGACAAAATCAAGGCTTAAAAGCGGAAAATCAAGCAAATTAGCGGCTAAACCTGTTAAAAAGCGGCGATTGTCCGGTAAATGGTTCCTGACGGCCCTAGGCTTAACTGGCTGCGCCCTAGTTTCCGCTACGGCGGGGGCTATGTTGGCTGTGTCTCTCTCCTCCACACCTTTGCGACAAGCTGCTCTTAGTCCCCAAGAAGCCGCCGCTTTTAACAATCAGCAGGCGATATCCTATGAAAATCTGCAACTTCCCGCCCTCAACCGCCCCGTTAATATTCTGGTAGTTGGCGCGAAAGTGTTGACATCCGATGTCAAGGAGGCACAAACCCCAGATCTGGGTTATCATGCCCCGGTTAATTCCTTGGATGGTTTAACCGATACCATGCTGTTACTGCGTTTTGACCCCCAAAGACAGAAGTTAACCATGCTTTCCATCCCCCGGGATACCCGCACCGATATCGAGGGTTACGGGGAGAAAAAAATCAATGAAGCTAACGCCCTCGGTGGACCTGCTTTAACGGCGGAAACGGTTAGTCATCTTTTGGACGGAGTGGCTATCGATCGCTATGTTCGCATTAATGTGCAGGGTGTGGAAAAATTAATTGATGCTTTGGGGGGGGTGACGGTATATGTTCCCAAAGACATGAACTACAAAGATTTTAGTCAACACCTCTACATTGACCTGAAAAAAGGGGAACAACACCTCAACGGCGAGAAATTCCTCCAGTTTGCCCGTTTTCGTTACGATGCTAACGGCGATATCGGTCGTATCCAACGACAACAGCAATTAATGCGGTCTTTAGTAGAACAAACCCTAAAACCAGCAACTTTATTGAAAATTCCCGATATTATCGAGGTTATCCGCACTCATATCGATACTAATCTCAGTTTAGAGGAGTTACTCGCTCTAGCCGGTTTTGCCTCTAAAACTCAGCGCGCTGATGTGCAAATGCTACTGCTACCGGGAGACTTTAATGGTGATGGTCGGCAAGGGATCAGTTATTGGTTGCCCAATCAAAGTAAAATTCAAGAGCTAGTGGCTCAACATTTTAACCACGGCTCTTTTATGGCTGACATTGAGGAAACCACGCAACCGACTCGCATAGCTGTGGAAGATAGCATCGATAATCCAGAAGCGGTGCAAGCTCTAGTCAGATATCTGCGCTCGTTTGGTTATGAAAATGTTTTTGTCTCTAAGTCTTCATCGCCAATTCTAGAAACTACCAAAATTATTGCTCAAAAAGGGGATAATTCCCTGGCTGCTGCCCTGCATAATAGCCTTGGTGTCGGGGAAGTTTTGGTGGAAAGTACGGGGAATCTCGCTTCTGATGTGACGATTAAAATCGGTCAAGATTGGCAAGAAAAATCAGCTAATCTTTCTGAGCCATCCCTAGGCAACTAAGAAAAAAATCAAGTTTATCTGGGTTATTTATTAGCCAAAATTTGACAAAAATTTTGGTGTTGTTCACTAGCTATTCCTTGCTGTAATCTTGCCAAAACTTCGGCTAAATTCCCCGATAATAAAGCATTTTTATCTAGCCATAATCCAGGGAAGACTTGGGAGCAAAAGATATTATCTTGATTTGATTCTAGGGGCAAATATTCCCCATCAGTTAAGCGAAACCAATCCAATTGAACGTCATAAACTCGCCAGATAATATACTTTTGCACTCCATGACGACGATAAACTTTGAGTTTTTCGTGTAAATCGTAGGAAGCAGTAGAAGCGGCAATTTCCACGATTAATTCCGGCGCGCCTTCCAGATAACCATCTTCACTAATGCTTGATTGTCCACCGGTTTCTATTCTTAATAAAGCATCTGGTTGTGGTTGATTATCCCCATCCAGTCGCACAGTAGTATTATCCAGTGTTTCTACCCCCGGTGTCGCCACTTCGTAGGCAGTTAACCAACCGATAAGATTAGCGTGGGGTTTACCGTGGTTTTTGGCTCTCACCGCAGCTGCCATATAAACAACTCCTGCGATTAATTCAGCTTTTTTTAGCTGTGTCATTGACGGCGCTCGAATTCAGGAAGGGTTAATCTATCACCACTTTCGAGAGGGGGAATAATATTAGAGGAAACTGTGTTAGTCGATAGCATATTACCAGACTCAGTTAATTTATCGATTAGGTTAAGCTTTGTATCGAGAGCATCGAAGATATCCTATACTTATTTTACAGCGTTTCTGGTCAAGATGAAGTGTAACCTAATTTGGTATCGACCACTGACTCCCCACAAGGAAAACTTTGTACCTCATCATTAAGATAAATGCTAAATCCTTGAGTTCCTTATTTACCTTAAACCTTGCACCATGTTTGCTTTAGTTTCACTAGATAAAATCGAGCTACCGACGGGGTCCTTAGTGAGATTACCTGCCACTTGGCTAGATTATCAAACTTTGTCTCGGCAAAGGGGTGACAATTCTCGGCCTAAAATCAAATATCACAATGGAGAAGTCTTGCTTATGTCTCCACTTCCCAAGCATGGACGTGATGCCCATTTAATTGCTAATATTATCATCACCTTATTGGATTATCTGGGGCGTGAGTACGAGGCTTTTACTCCCGTAACCATGGAATTACCAGAAACAAGTGGTATTGAACCAGATTATAGTTTTTATATTGACCATTGGCCGGCTATAGCAGGGAAAGCCAGAATTGACTGGGTAAATGATCCTCCTCCCGATTTAGTATTAGAAATTGATGTCACCAGTTACTCGAATGTGGATGACTATCTGCCTTATCAAGTGCCTGAAATTTGGTTGTATCGTCAGAAAAATCTCTATATTTATTGGCTAGATAATCAAGAGTATATCCTGCGCCATCAAAGTCAATATTTTCCTAACTTTAACCTACAAAATTTAGTTTCTTTCTGTGGAGAAATTGCCGACAATCGCAATAGTAGTATGGCAATTCGTCAACTAAAACAACATCTCGAAGATTTTTATAAGTAGGGAGGCACAATTATTTGTAGGATGGGTTAGCGGTAGCGTAACATGAGCGGGCGTTGGGTTTCATGCTTCAACCCAACCTACGTTCATCTTATATTTAATTCCACTTTGTACCTCATCATTAAGATAACTGCTATAACCATGAATAATTTTAAAATACTGCTCATCGGTTACGGTAATACTTTAAGAAATGATGACGGAGTGGGAGTGAGAATAGCCGAAATTATCGCCGAAGAGAATTGGACTAATGTGCAAGTCATCGCTACCCATCAATTGACTCCTGAATTAGCAGCCGATATAGCTGATGCTTCCCTAGTTATTTTTGTTGATGCGGTATTATCTAATCAAACTGATATTCAGATAGAAAAATTAGCGGCAGTTACGGAATGGAATAATTTTGGTCATGCAGAAAGTCCCGCTTCTTTATTAGCATTAACTCAAGCAATTTATCAACAAACTCCCAGGGCCTGGGGAATATTTATTCCTGCTATTAATTGTGAATTTGGTGAAGAATTATCAACAATAACTCAAAAGGGCTTGACAAAAGCGATCGAAGCTATTAGGAAAATTATTACTTCTGAGGATTTGACTGAATACCAAAAGCAGGACTTTGATAATCTTCCGGCAGATAATTTTCAGGAATAGTGCTGTGATTGCCATCCCGGAGAGCCTTGTAGTGAGGAGACATAATTTCGATACCGACTTCGTTACATTTATCCTGAATATTTTGATGTAATTCAGAATAAATATACACCATTTTGCTAGGATGGTCGGTGTAGGCATTTAGCTGATAGCTGACATAAAAATCATCGAGACTGGTTTGCAAGACAAAAGGAGCAGGTTCTGAGACAATAAATTTAGTGGCTAAGGCTGCTTCTTTCAGGGTTTCGTGAACCTTACGCCAAGGTAAATCATAACCGAGAGTGACTGTGGTTTGCAAAATTAAAGGCTGTTCGAATTCCCTTTGAGAAACGCTAAAGTTAATCACATTGGTGTTTAACAGCGATGAATTAGGAATCGTGATAATTCTATTAGCTGGTGTGCGAATGCGGGTGACTAATAATCCTTTTTCAATCACGTCTCCAATAACATCACCAATAGAAATTTTATCTCCTAGTTGAAAAGAGCGAGTATAGATGAGGATAATTCCTCCCACCACGTTAGCGATAGCAGAGGTAGAACCCAAGGAAAATAGCACCCCTAAAAATACCGACACCCCCTGAAAAGCAGGAGAATTAAATCCGGGTAGATAGGGAAAAGCGATGACTATAGCTAAGGCAATTATCAGCAGTGACAGTAAATTATAGGTTGGGTTTGCCCAATCGGGATAGAAACCATGAATTACTAAAGTTCCTCTTGACAATGCCGTGAAAAATGGTTTAATTGCTCTCAACAGATAGTGAGTTATAAAAATAATTAGCAGTATAATAAAAATATTGGGTAAATATTTTGCTATCTCTTGGGAAAAAACTTCCAAAGCACGGAAAAAGTATTGCAAAAAACCATCACCAAATTTTCTAGTCCAGGGAAAAAGACGAAGGACAAAAGTTAAATAAAAATAGAGAATAGTTAAAATAATTAGAGTTCGGATAAATTGCAAAACTCTTAGGGAAAAAATTCCTATTGTCTGGGAACTAATAATCTCAAAATTTTGGAATACGACCCCAGGAACTAGGGAGGTGATTAATCTCTGAATCTGGGGAAAAACCCGCAAAGATATAAAAATCATCGTCCAGAAAATTAAGACCGTGGACAGGGTAGCACTTACTGTCAAAACTGCATCTTTTAAGAGGTTATCCGGTTGACGTTCTTGACGATAACGGACAATGGCCGCTTTAATCTTTGCTAAAGCTCGTTCGGCCAATACTTCTTGACTTACCGCGTGTAATTTGGCATCTTTAGAAGTAATAAGCTAAAACGCACTTAAACCACCTAAAATAGAAATAGTAACTTGAGAAAAATTCTACTTATGCCAGCTAAAGATTTCCTAGATTTAGAAGAAAAGAAAAACTTACAAAAAGCTCTTAAAGAAGAAGAAAGAGCAGA
>NZ_JADBTZ010000118.1:0-20819 GCF_020245885.1 Microcystis sp. M165S2
CCTTGTTTTTTGTACCAAGCGATGTACTACAAGAAGGATAATGCAAGGTTTTTGAAAGTCCCAATCCTATTTTCTTGCACTAACATCGGACTTTAACAGGTCAAAAGCTTTATTTTAAAAGGGTTTTACCATTATTCAGCAGACCCTATCTACTACAACAACTTTACGAAATAGTTTTTATTCCCGAAGCAGTTTATCGAGAATTAACTGAGCCTGATTTTCCGGTAGCAGGTTCAATAGAAGTCCAAACCTTAGATTGGATTCAAACTCGAACCGTAACTAACCGCACAGTCATTGAATTTCTTGCTGATGAACTTGATAGGGGAGAAGCTGAGGCTATTGCTTTGGCACTTGAGTTAAGAGCAGATCAAGTTTTGATTGATGAGCGTCGTGGTCGTAGAATTGCTACTAGACTTAATCTTCGATACACAGGAATTCTGGGCATTTTGGTTGAGGCTAAAAATCGAGGGTTAATCTCTGAGGTGAAACCCTTGCTAGACGCTTTGATCAATCAAGCAGGATTTTGGGTTGCTGCACCTTTATACAGCAGTGTTTTACAGATTGTTGATGAAGGAAAAAATAATCCCCTTCAAGGGAGTAAATGAAGGGGCATTTATGGTATTTTTAGAAGCAATTTAGCCTACTTTTGTGGTTTCTTTTTCTGAGGTTTTACATGATTTTAGTTGGCGCTTGAGGGTTGAAGCTGCGCCGAGAGTACCGAGGACTGCAAGACCAATAATAGAACTGGGTTCGGGAACATTAACACTGATATGTGCGCCGAAAATAGTACCGCTTAACGCGCCGCCAGCATCTCTTTGGTAAACATAAAGCCAGTTGTTTGATCCTGGGTTTAACCAATTTGACGGAATTGATTGAGAGGCAGAATATTCTTGATCACGGCCCGCACCGCTGAAACTACTATTCAGGGCGTAACCGTTAATATATACTCCAATTGGGTTGGGATCAGGATATCCTGGATATTCTCCCAAAAAATCATCTACTGCCCAATACATTTTGATCGCAGCGTTTTGGATGGTTGGTTCAGGTACGGTAAAACGATAGGCATATAGCACCGAAGCTGCTGGAGAACCAAAAAATGACGAATCCACCTTCCAGTTAATCCATCGCGCATTGGGAGCGCTTGGGAGAGAAGGAATCCCAACAGGGTGAGCTGCAAGTACTTCAGCAGAACCGCATATATCAGAGCCAGAACAACCTATCCCCTTAGCTTTGGCAAAATCGGCCGCTGTGAAGGGAGTTGGCGACAGTGGATTTACAGGTATCCCCTTTGTCCAGTAGGTAATATTGCTATCTGTTTGACCTGGGTTTCCCGGATTTCCACTTACTTGGCCACTGTTTAGCACTATTGTGGAAGCTTGAGCTTGCGTTGGCAAAATTGATGTTCCCAGGGTAGCGATGGCCAAGAACCCCAAGAAACTATGGGTAAATTTGCTGTTCATTATAACTCCAATTCAGTTTGTGTGTTCTGGTTAATTTCTCCCCCCCCCCCCCCCGAACGGCATTCTACGCAGCAATTTAATAAATCTTTACATTCCTCTCCCTAACCAGCGTACAATGAGTGCGATCGCCTCCTTCGCAGCCAGGTCAAGCAACAGCCCAACCCAACGCCAAAGGTGGATAGCAAAACAATACATACATATTTTCCTCTAACTGTATCAAAAGCTACAGTTTAATAAATCTTTATATTCCTTTCTTAATCCCGATAAAGAAACCGCAGAACCAAGTCGGTTGTGAACAGCCCACCGCTTTTACCATTTTTGGTTAGTATCTGGATGTGGTATTATTCGAGGTGTGTTCGGATTATCTGATACGATCAAGGTCTATGACAACTTACTATGAAATCCTCCGCCAAATAGAGAATCTTCCCCTTACGGATAGGTTGCGACTTTTAGAGGATTTAAAAACTATCATCAAGCCGACCCTAGCGCCAAAAGATGACGATGAGATCATTCCAGCCGAAGAACTTGCTGAAAGCCAAGCAGCATGGCAAGATTATTTATCTGGTCGAGATACTGGAATCACTTCAACAGAATTAAAATACAAACTATTTGGAGATAAACTTGGCTGATTATATTCTACTTAGACAAGCAGAACGCTACTTAGAAAGAATGCCAAAAAATGACCAAATTCGTATTCTTGAAGCTTTGGATACTTTGATTTCGGATTCTACAAAATTAGATATTAAACCCCTTTACGGAAGAGATGAACTAAGATTGCGAGTGGGTAAGTATCGAGTGTTGTTTTTTGAAGATAGAGATAACAATCTATACGTCATTACAACTATTAAACCTCGCGGCGATGTCTATAAATAATACCAGAACTCTTTTCTAGACTGCTGTTTCTCCTTTCGCCATAAAACAGTGATTCACAGAGGAAGGAGTTTCAGGTGTTTTCCCCTGTTTTACTCCTGCTCGGGCGACCTATCCGCTTCCGGGAGGGATTGTGGTGCGGTATGTCGGATTTGCTGCTTAATTATTGGGAATTAATCAAATCTTGCGGATGAACGATGGTAATATTGGGAATAGGGATAAAGTCATCAGGATTAAAGGTTAATAAATGGGTAATGTTAGAAGCTTTCATGACAGCAAGAAGCCTAATATCATGGGTGCGTTTTCCTTTAATGTTGTAGATGGTGACTAATTGAAACCAAAGGGGAAAAATATCCGGGGTTTCTGCAATTAATGTAAAGTTATCTAATAAATCATTGACATAATTTGTAGCTTGTGCTGGAGTCGAACCTAAACCATTAACATCAAGGGGTCGGGTTGCAACTACCCAAAATTCAATTAAAACTTGAGGAATAATAACACATTCATTAGCTGTTTCAACGATTTGAGTAATTACATTATTAGCAAGAGAATAAGTTGCTGAAGACGTATCAGCCGCCCGAAGCAAAATGTTAGTATCCGGTAAATATTGAGTCATTAGTCTTCATCCATAGTGTCACGGTGTAAAGCTTCATCAGGTAAATTCGCACTTGTTTTAGGAAGTTTAGCGATTACTTTCTGCCATTTTTGAGCTTTTTCCTGGGGAGTGAGACTATAATCTGGGGAAGGGAGGGAAATTTTTGAGGTGAGAGATTCGGTGAAGGATAACACTTCTTGTTGTTTTTCTAAGGGAAGTTTTCTTAGGTTTTTAATGATAACTTGTTCAATGTTCATTTGACTTAGACTAATAGGCAACCATATCAATCATATCTCATGCCGCAATTTCTCTATATTTAATAAATCTTTACATTCCTCTCCCTAACTAGGGATGCACCTGGGACAATTGAGATATTTCCTCTTTGCGAACTATAATCCCAAAATTAGTAGTGAAAAAATTCAACCAAGCGATCAGCCACTAACATTGCCATTTGTTCGTCGAGATGGCTAACTTGGGCGACGATTCTGGTTTTGTCAATCGCTCTAATTTGGTCTAAGGCAATACTGCCTTGCACATTTTTTTGATCAATCGGGATTCTGGTTGGGTATTTTTTAACCGTACTGGTGATTGGAGCAATAACTACTGTTCTCAACCGAGCATTGATCTCCCTAGGGGAAACAATAACACAAGGTCGGGTTTTTTGCAGTTCAGAACCCCTAGTCGGATCGAGTTCTACTAGAACTACGGCAAATCTTTCTACCATTGGTTTTCTCGCTCAAACTCATTTTCCACCCCTAACCAATCCTGTAACTCTGCTTCGATGGGTTCGTCATCAAACAACTCAGCCCAACCCTCTCTCACCTTCTTTTTAGCACTCAGAATAATTTTTTTACCCTCGACTATCGCTTCGACTTCATCAGTGAGTTCGCACTGTTCCATAATCGCTTGAGGAATTGTAATTCCTTGAGAATTGCCGATTTGTACGATTTTCAACCACATTTTTGACCCCCGGGGAAATACATTATCATCATATCAATCTGCTTAAGCTTAGGATTCTCATTTTGGTGTTTCCTTGTAACCGTTTTATAACGCTTGGCTGGTTTTAAGATGATGTAACGCCACATCCTAACTCAGCCTTCAACTCTGCTTTAGATTTGCCAGGATCGCGCCCTTCTAAATATTCCTGATCGGCTTTCTCTGCCGCTTCAATTTAATTATACTTACTTACAGGGTGGCTCAAGCAACAGCCGCACCCAACCCCAAAGGCGATTGAACACAACAATACACATTATCACATCCGCAACAGTATCAAAAGCTACAATTTAACAAGATCGCTCTACTTTCAAGCAGAAAATGTACCTAGTGGTGAGTCAATTTTTTCTTAGAAGCGACCTGCAGTAAGGATTTTGTCAATTTTTTAGTATTTCTGTCTGGGGTAAGTGCAGATATAGTATAAAAAAATTATAAAAAAGGCGAAATCAGGGAAAATAAGGCTTTTATCTGCCAATAAATCCGGCAGAGACAAGCAAGCCGCCAAGGGAGAAGTTAAAGCGAAAATCGGCTCATAGCAAAGGTTTCGGCGGTAAATCTCCTGAGAATTGCTGAGGCTGATGAGCGAAATCAAGGAATGATTAACTTTCGTTAACCTGAAGATGAGAAATAATCATAATGTTTTATATTGTCAAAGGTGTCATAGTTTCCTATGCTTTTTTTAGGTTGATAATTTTGCCTGACTCGTCAAATTTTTACCAACCGGCCCTAGAAAATAAAAATAGTGGATGAAAACGGTCACGATCGAGATAAAATTCAGGATGGTCTTACCCACCTTGCCACGATCCCGACTGCCACCAAAGCTAGAGCAGGAAAAGTAACAAGGAAAGAATTTGACTGAAACAAAGTTGATAACGCTAACGAAATTAATAGTTTAGTTTGGCTTGACAAGCGAGGAACAAAAAAATGCCAATTGCAGTAGGAATGATTGAAACCCTAGGATTTCCCGCCGTTGTGGAAGCGGCCGATGCCATGGTCAAGGCCGCCAGGGTGACTCTAGTGGGTTACGAAAAAATCGGTAGTGGTCGCGTCACTGTCATTGTCCGGGGAGACGTTTCAGAAGTGCAAGCTTCTGTGGCCGCAGGAGTGGAAAACGCCAACCGGGTTAACGGAGGACAAGTGCTATCTACCCATATCATCGCTCGTCCCCACGAAAACCTCGAATATGTGCTGCCCATTCGCTACACCGAAGAAGTAGAGCAATTCCGCAGCTATTAAACACCGTTGATCGGGGTCAGCATCTATAGATTCGAAGAAAGCCAACCATTAGGAGACAAAAATATTATGTCAATTGCAGTGGGCATGGTGGAAACCTTGGGTTTCCCGGCCGTCGTCGAGGCGGCTGATGCCATGGTGAAAGCCGCCCGCGTAACCCTAGTAGGTTACGAAAAAATTGGTAGTGGTCGCGTCACCGTCATCGTCCGGGGGGACGTTTCGGAAGTACAGGCCTCCGTATCGGCGGGGACAGAAGCGGCATCTAATCGTGTTAAAGGTGGTCAAGTCCTCTCGACCCACATCATCGCCCGTCCCCACGAAAACCTCGAATATGTTCTTCCCATCCGTTATACAGAAGCCGTGGAACAGTTTCGTGAAAGTGTTAACCCGCAACCTTTAAGACGAATCTAGAGCGCAACTAACTTTTAGTGTAAACAAATTCCATGCAAATTGCCAAAGTTTGCGGCACCGTCGTTAGCTCCCTGAAACCGCGCAGTATGACGGGAGTGAAACTTCTGCTTTTGCAATTCATCGACGCGCAAGGGCAACTTTTGCCTAAATACGAAGTAGCGGGTGATATTGTCGGAGCAGGGATTAATGAATGGGTGCTAGTGTCCCGGGGAGGAGCCGCCCGTATCGAAGACGGACAGAACAATCGCCCCCTTGACGCGATGGTGGTGGGGATTATTGACACTATAACCGTAGAAAATCGCACCCTCTACAGCAAGAGGGACGAATTTCGTCAATCTGGTTAAACATCGATAGGACCCAAACACAGTTAAGTAACAACCAGCCAGCCAAATTCAGTATGGAGGAAGACTAACTATGGTCGTCCGCACAACGGCGGCTAGTCCGAAAAAGCGGACCAAATCCCCAGAGGAAACGCACATAGACGAGAGTGCCAAAGTGCACACCTTCTCTAACCTCAGTGGCGCTATCGAGATCGGGGCGCGAGTGGTGATTGCTCCGGGGACTTCCATCCGCGCCGATGAAGGAACCCCCTTTCACATTGGCGACGACAGCAAAATTCAGGACGGAGCAATCATCCACGGTTTAGAAAAAAGCCGTGTGGTGGGAGATGACGGCCGAGAATATTCGGTGTGGATCGGCCGGGGCAGCTGCATCACCCACATGGCACTCATTCACGGGCCTGCCTATGTGGGCGATCGCTGTTTTATCGGTTTTCGCTCCACCGTCTTTAACGCCCGCATCGGGGCCGATTGCATCGTCATGATGCACGCCCTCGTTCAAGACGTGGAAATCCCCGCCGGGAAATTCGTGCCATCCGGTTCCGTGATCACCAGCCAACAACAGGCTGATCGCTTACCCGATGTCACAGAGATCGATCGAGCCTTCACCCGTCACATTGTCGATATCGACCTCGCCCCCAGCGTCCCGGTCAAAGCCCAAGGACCAGCGACTCCGCCACCGGCAGCCGCTATAAACATCGCTAATGAGACGCTATATAGAAATTCGGTGACACCTATGAGTTTAAATACAAACATTCGAGCGCAGGTTCGCTCCCTCCTCTCCCAAGGCTACAAGATCGGCATCGAATACGCTGACAAACGCCGCTTTAAAACCAGTTCTTGGTTAAGTGCCGGCTTTATCGACGGCGGCCGCGAAGAACAGGTATCCCAATCCCTAGAAGCCTCCCTGAGAGACCTGCAAGGCGAATACGTCCGCCTGATCGGAGTCGATCCCGCCGCTAAACGGCGCATACTGGAAATGATTATCCAACGCCCCGAAGACACCCCGGGAGAACCGGCCCGCACCACCACCGCCGTCCACGGCGGTCATGGCAACGGTAACGGCAATTCGGACCTGTCCGTACAAGTGCGTTCCCTGCTCGCCCAAGGGCTGAAAATCGCCACTGAACACGCGGATAAACGCCGTTTTAAAACCAGTTCTTGGTTAACTGGACCGGCGATCGAAACCAAGAGCGAAGCGGGCATCATTCGCGATATTGAAGCGATCGTGACTGAAAATAGCGATGAGTACGTCCGCCTGATCGGGATCGACCCGCAAGCGAAAAAACGCGTCGTCGAAATGATTATTCACCGCCCCGGCAGCGCCCCCGCTAGTAACGGCAGCGGCAAAGCCAGCAGCTACAGCACCCCCGCCAGTAACGGAGCCAGTTATAGCAGCAGTGGTAGCTTAAGTGGCGAAACGATCGCTCAAATTCGTTCCCTGCTCGCCCAAGGCTACAAAATCGGCACCGAACACGCGGATAAACGCCGGTTTAAAACCAGTTCTTGGCAGAGTTGCGCCCCGATCGAAAGTAATCGCGAATCCGATGTAATTACTGCTTTGGAAGATTGTTTACGGGAACATAGCGGCGAATATGTCCGCTTACTCGGTATCGATGCTAAAGCCAAAAAACGGGTTTTAGAAACGGTGATCCAGCGCCCCGATGGTTCGGTGGCTAGTAATGGCAGCAGTAAAACCGCCACCGTTGCTGAACCGAGTTTCAAAAGCTATGCTGCCGGTTCCTCTGGCGGCGGTACTGCCACTTTAACCAGTACCTTAACGGCGGAAACGATCGCTCAAATACGTTCTTTATTGAACCAAGGTCACAAAATTGGCAGTGAACACGCGGATAAACGTCGTTTTAAAACCGGTTCTTGGCAAAGCTGCACCCCGATCGATAGCAGTCGCGAATCCGATGTGGTGGCCGCTTTAGAAACCTGTCTGCGCGACCATCAAGGGGAATACGTCCGTCTGATCGGGATTGACTCCCAAGCGAAACGCCGTGTTCTCGAATCGATTATTCAACGCCCTTAATTTCAGGACTCGGCGATCGGTGAAGGGAGATAGGTGTTAGGTGTTGGCGGATCGGGAAAAATCCCCGAAACTCTAACCCCTACCCCCTAACCCCTGATCACTGATCACTGATCACTGAATAACTGTCAATTATGTCCTTACCCCCCGTTCAACCTATTAGCCGCTCGGAATTCTATGTCAATGGTGATGTAACCATTGATGAGAGTGCGATCGTGGCTCCGGGGGTGATTCTCCGAGCAGCCCCCAATAGCCAAATAATTATCGGTGCGGGTGCTTGCCTGGGTATGGGAACGATTTTAACCGCCTATCAGGGTGTTATTGCTATCGGTGCGGGAGCAATTTTAGGTACAGGAGTTCTAATAGTCGGTCAGGGTGAAATCGGTGAGAATGCCTGTATTGGGTCAACCACAACGATTTTTAATGCTTCTGTGGCAGCGATGTCGATCGTGCCGTCCGGTTCCCTGATCGGAGATACTTCCCGTCAAATTACCATCGAGGTGTCAGCGACCCCATCGGAACCGCAACCCGTAGTCAGTCAAGTGTCCCCAGTGCCGTCAGTGGAGGAAGCGGTGGCCGAAACCGTGGTCAGTCCTTGGGATAGCGAGGAAATGGTCGCCGAGGCCAGTCCTCCAGAAACCAGAGAACAAGCATCTACTACTAACCGACCGAATCAAGCATCTGTGGTCGGAAAGGTCTATATCAATCAGTTATTGGTCACGCTATTTCCAGAACGTCATCGTTTTAATGGCAACAATAACCATAATTCTTGAAGGGGAAAATAATCGTTCACAAGCCAAAAATCTCAACAATAATTACTGAGTAATTAGACCTAATTTATCTAGAGTTCACTGCTATCTAACTGTCCTCTAGGTACTGGGTATAATTGCTTATAAATCCAGTTAATATTTAGCGATTGCCGACAATTTTTTGAGGTTGTAATTATTGATAATCTTCCTCAATTAAAGAGTAGTTTTAATCGCTCAAAGCCTGATGAGCAGAAGTTTCTGCGTGTCAATCAGGTAAATTTTTGTTGATTTTTTTGTGTTTTTGTAGAGATTATCAAAGTTAGATGACGACAGATTAAAGAAACTAATCCCCCCGAGAAAAAAAAACAATCAAAATTTTAGAGATAGGGAAAAAAAATGATCAGAATAGGATAAAGTTCGTGTTAAGATGATCAGTTGAAAAAAACATTAGTGAAAATTGCTCCCTAACTTCGCTCTTGGCAGCAGGGGAAAGGAGCTTAAGAAAAATCTATGTCGGTTGACGGCGAGATTTTACAGGTGCGACTAATCATGCAGTTTATGGAGGAATAATCCCAATGGTGCAAGCCAAATCCAAAGGTTTCCAGGCCGGCGTAAAAGACTACCGCCTGACCTACTACACCCCCGACTACACCCCCAAAGATACCGATCTACTAGCTTGCTTCCGGGTGACACCCCAACCCGGAGTTCCTCCTGAAGAAGCAGGTGCGGCAGTAGCGGCGGAATCTTCCACAGGTACCTGGACCACCGTTTGGACCGATAACTTAACCGACCTCGATCGCTATAAAGGTCGTTGTTATGATATCGAACCCGTACCCAACGAAGATAACCAATTCTTCTGTTTCGTTGCCTATCCTTTAGATCTATTTGAAGAAGGTTCCGTCACCAACATCCTCACCTCGATCGTTGGTAACGTTTTCGGTTTCAAAGCTCTACGCGGTCTCCGTTTAGAAGATATCCGTTTCCCCGTCGCTTTAATCAAAACCTTCCAAGGTCCTCCCCACGGTATCACCGTTGAACGGGACAAATTAAACAAATACGGTCGCCCCCTACTCGGTTGCACCATCAAACCCAAACTCGGCCTTTCCGCTAAAAACTACGGTCGTGCCGTTTATGAATGTCTCCGCGGTGGTTTAGACTTCACCAAAGACGACGAAAATATTAACTCTCAACCCTTCATGCGTTGGCGCGATCGTTTCCTCTTCGTCCAGGAGGCGATCGTTAAATCCCAAGCAGAAACCAACGAAGTTAAAGGACATTACTTAAACGTAACCGCTCCTACCTGCGAGCAGATGATGCAACGGGCTGAATTCGCTGCCGAAATCAAAACCCCGATCATCATGCACGACTACCTCACCGGTGGTTTCACCGCTAACACCACCCTGGCGAAATTCTGCCGCGACAAAGGGTTACTGCTCCACATTCACCGGGCAATGCACGCGGTTATCGACCGTCAGAAAAATCATGGTATCCACTTCCGCGTTTTAGCTAAGTGCTTACGTCTCTCTGGTGGTGATCACCTCCACTCTGGAACCGTTGTTGGTAAACTCGAAGGTGAACGCGGAATCACGATGGGTTTTGTTGACCTGATGCGTGAAGACTATGTAGAAGAAGATCGCGCTCGTGGTATTTTCTTCACCCAAGACTACGCTTCCTTACCCGGGGTAATGCCCGTTGCTTCTGGTGGTATCCACGTTTGGCATATGCCCGCGCTGGTGGAAATCTTCGGTGACGATTCCTGCTTACAGTTCGGTGGTGGAACCCTCGGCCACCCCTGGGGTAACGCACCGGGTGCAACCGCTAACCGTGTGGCTCTGGAAGCTTGTATCCAAGCTCGTAACGAAGGTCGCTCCTTGGCCCGCGAAGGTAACGACGTGATCCGGGAAGCTTGCCGTTGGAGTCCTGAACTGGCTGCCGCTTGCGAACTCTGGAAAGAAATCAAATTCGAGTTCGAGGCTATGGATACCCTCTAATACAGCCCTTCAGAAGGTTGTTAGCAGTTATCGGTGGAAAATAATGCCGGGGACTTGCCCAAAATCGGCAAGCAGTGGTTAGAATTTCAACACTGATAACTGCCTAGCCAATAACTGAAAACTGTATAAAATGTATCCGAAAAAAGTTGTTCAAGATACCGCGAAAGTCTTACAAAGTTACCTAACTTACCAAGCGGTTCGCACGATTATCGATCAATTGTCAGAAACTAATCCGACTTTAGCTATTTGGCTGAGTCACTATACCTCTAGCCATTCCATTCAGGATGGCGAGGCCTATATTGCGGGGTTAATGACTGAGAATAAAGAGTTAGTTTTGCGGATCATGACGGTAAGAGAACATTTAGCCGAACAGGTTTTAGAGTTCTTGCCAGAGATGGTAAAAACGGGAATTATTAATGACAATACCGAACATCGTCGGCAACTTTTGGAACGTCTCACCCGTACTGCTATAAGTCAACCAGAGACATCGGAATTAAATCTCGATGTTGATGATCTACCCAACCCATAAGGAATCAAGAAACCCATGAAAACTTTACCTAAAGAGAAGCGTTACGAAACCCTCTCCTACTTGCCCCCCCTCACCGATCAACAAATTGCTAAACAAATTCAATACATGATCGATCAGGGTTATATTCCTGCTGTGGAATTTGAAAAAGATCCCAAACCCGCAGATTATCATTGGACGATGTGGAAACTGCCTTTATTCTCTGTTTCTAGCCCCCAAGAAGTTCTTAATGAAGTTCGCGAGTGCCGCACCGAGTATTCTGATTGCTACATCCGCGTTATCGCTTTTGACAACATCAAACAATGTCAAACCATGAGCTTTATTGTTCATAAACCCAATGCCGGCCGCTACTAATTTAGCTTTCATCTAATTATTAACTGTTGAGGGGGGTTCTTAAACCTCCCTTTTTTTCTATCATTTGTTATTGAAAATCGTTGATTAACATCCAAAAACACTTGATTGGAAAATCATTAAGGTTATCACCTTGAAATTCTACAGATTGATTTCTAACCCAAGCATTTGCTACTGTGCGGAAGCGTGTGTCTTTATATTGATTAACTTTCTCGGCTTCTTGACTAGGATTTTTCCGAGGATCCGATAAGTCTAAGGCTGTTATATAAAGACATTTACTATAAACAACAAACATAAAATTAAATCCTATATGTCCATGAGATAACCATCTTGAGGTTTCAATGTCACATTGATTGGTCATATTCAAATAGACTTCAAATTTATTAAATAGCTTTTGAATCCGAAATCGATCTAGGTTTTGTTTTTCATTCAGTATCTTACACCATTTTTCTAAATCAATTTTCAGAGATGTGGAGGTGATATCTATACACTGCCAATTTACTGATTTAGCAATAAGCTTAAGTAAATTTTCTGATAAACCTGCTAAACTCAAAGCACAAGCTATTCTGAGAGTATGCTCAAATTTAGATTCAAAAATTTCAAATGCTTCTTGATAAAAACTACTGACTAAATAATCGTTGAATGCATTTCTCAACGTTGATATTTCAAAAAAATAGTTTTCAATTGAATGACCTCTACTCCAAATTAATCTCTTGTTAATTTTATGAGTTTTAATATGATCTTTTAAATCATTGCTCCATTCAAATTCTCTAAATTCTCGATCAACAAAGCCCAAAACTCTATTGTTAACATCTGGCGGCTCTTGGGCAACTAAATCACAGATTTTTTCTATCTTAGCTCTATTTCCTAATTCTCCTTGTATTCGCTCCGCAGTATCAATAATAATTTTTTTCAATAAATATAATTTTTCTGCTGAAATCTGAGCTTCATTTTGTTTTAAAAGATTACAAATAATAGTAAAAAAATCCTCATCATCGGCTCCTTCTAGCAACAAAAACCTATCATTTGACATAATTATTTCAGTAACGTATTCTTCAGGAGTTAACTGTAATCCGTTCATAAAGTCGATACTTATCTAAATTTTTAAAAGGGAATGTTTTCAAAATCATCATCATCTAGTATATACATTTGATCTTCACTGTCAAGAGTATCAGTATTTATATTAGCGTTTGCCGTTGGTTGTAGTTCAAGTTTTATCATTCTCTCTCGATATTTGGATGCAATCACAGCAGAATGAGTACAAATAATGAGTTGTTTCTCATCAAGTTGTTTAACCATTTCTGGTAATAATTTACGCTGCCAATCGATGTGAAGTGAAATTTCAGGTTCATCAATTAAAACAACCCTACCACCTGTCATGTGACTGGCGGCATAAATTAAACCTACGACTTGTCTTTCTCCAGAAGACAAAATTTGCAGACTATGAATAGCTTCTTCATCACCAATTTTAACACCTAATTTCCCTCTGCCTTGAGGTAAGCTTGTAGAACCTATTTTTAATTGCTTTCTCTCTAAAAATCCATTGACTGATTCAAGATATCTTTCAATAGTATAATAAGCTTTTATTTGTGCATCTAGTCTTTGTTGAAGAGAACTTTTATACACTGATAAAACTCTACTAGCAATAGTTTTGTATTTTGGCTCTGATTCAAAGAATCTCAACTGTTCTATTAATTTTTTATAAACATCATCTGATTGATCACGATTAACTTGAAAAGGTGAATTTTGCAATTTTTCCGAAAGTTCTATTATTTCTGTAATAACTTCGTCTGGCTCTTTTGTATTATCGTCTGTCTCAAATGATTGAGAAATAACTTGAGAAAATTGAAGAAAAGCTTGTGAAAGCAAATTTCTATCAAGACTAGCAATTTTTAATTGAGCTTCTGTTAATTCTGAATTAATATGTTCTTCTATTTCTATCGGTGAAGGATACTCAAGTCTAGGGACAAATTTCCCAAATAGAATCCGAGCTAATTCGGTTGATCTGGCGGAACTTCTTAGAACTTTTCTAAAATTAGGTGATCTTCGGGCAAAATGTCTAATTTCATTTTCATCTAAGGTAGCCCATGCCTCAATCATTGTTCTAAAAGCAGGGAAATAAGTTGCTTTTAAGTCAATATCTTGCTTCTTCTTAGAAGATGATGGATAATAACGTGCAGGCAATAAAATTTCGCTATTTTCTTTTTGCTTTTCTTCTTCTAATAATTCTGCAAAACGGTAAGAATCAACTTCTTGATTATTAACAAAGACTTTTGTTACTGTTTCTTGAGGTTCTTGAGGAGAATTCTGCTGTTTTATCAATATTTCCGTATCATCATCTAATGTAATGGTTAATTTTTGAAATTTTAAATAGCCAAAACGTCTAAAATCTTCGTTGACGGCATTAGCAAGAATATGCAATACAGTTGTTTTGCCTGTGCCATTACTTCCATGAATAATATTAACTCGATCTTTAAAATCAAGATTAATATCAAATCTTCCATGTATTCCAATCGCTTCTAAACGCTTAATAAATCGAGACATACCTTTAATCTCCTATGACAGTCTCAAACGAAAATTATAATCTAATATGAAACTTTTCTCAAGTTTTTTCCTAAGCTGATCCGAACGGGTAATAATAACTAACACTGAGAGAGCTTATTTTAGTGCGATCATCGACCTTGACCTTGGTAAATTCTTGTCTAATCCTTTGAATTAGTCGATACTGCTGCCGATTCAACCCAAGGAAACCCCGAATAAATCTAACGCCTTTTGTTGCCGAGGAGAATTACGATTAGGGAATTTTCCCCTAAACTTTCCCCACTTGTTTATTAAGAAATATTATAATAAACATGGGTACATACAGAAAAGTTAATGGGTGTATCCATTGATGGATAAGGGTTTTTGGTTATTATAGTATATATGTATGAAGTATCGTCGCAATAATAGCGGTGCTTTGCTATAGCTAACGCTACTGAGAGGAACTATTTCTTTTCAAGGCAATTGCTAATTGTCTCAGTCGTTCACTAACTTCTAAATTAAATTCTTGAGATTTCAAATTAGCGGGTAATTCTGCTACAAGCTGAGGATTCTCTTTATACCATTCGTTTTGAGCGACACCTGCCCATGTTCCTTCTTTTTCTCGAAAAATATCCACTAATCCTCTTAATTCTTGAATACAGTAGGACTCAAATCCTGCGGCTTCAAAAATACCATTGCGTAGATATTCTTCAAAAGCGTTAATATCATTAGTTACTTCAAAGGTAACAACCTCTCTGGGTGGGGTTAATTGGTCGGCTAAATCGATAACTGTATCTACCGTCATTCCGATAAAGTTTTTGGCAATTTCTGTTACACCTAACACCTGTTGACGAAGACTAGGATTAAAGAGTAAATCAGAACCATATTTAACGTATTTTTTTAAGACCCTAAAAGCCGGTTCATCTCCTTGATAATAGTTATCAATCAGTTCCACATCAGCCCCCAATAATTTGACAATTTGGCTGCGGGTATCACTGTTAACAGGACCGCGAATTAATGCTTCAGCAACGGGACGAGCAAATCTTAAAAATAACACTGATAAACTATTTTCTAAGCGAGTTAAAAACTCCTGTTCTGAATAACCAATAAGTCGTTCTTTTACTTGAGAACTTCCCCATAATAAAGAGGACATATAATCGACTAATTTTAAGGCTTCATCTTTTAATTCTGCCGCTAATTGTCGAGCAAGGGCAGCCAAAAATGTTCTAACATCCCCATATAAGTCATCCCGCCAAGCATAATTAGCTCTTACCTTGTCGAAGTCTGGAAAAGAATTTGCGTCAAAAATAATTTCTTTTTTTCTTAAAGTTTCTTGTCTTAATTTTGCCATTTCACTGGCTAACAATTGCCTATAGCGTTCTTTGAATTTTTCGATACTACTGGAAGATTCGTTATTAACTTTTTCTAAGGGTTTGTTAATGACAGATGTTTCATAAAAATTTTGTAAATCAGCTTTTATCTGTTCCCATTTTCTATGCCACCATTCTGAAAAATCAATTCTTCTTCTTTCTTCTTCAAAGCGTTGTGCTTCCTCAGGATTTTCGGGAAATCTTTGACTGACAAGATGATGAATGTCCTCTGAGGTGCTGACAATTTTATCAATGGAAGCTTCACAGCGTTTCTTGAGAATTGCCACTCGCTCAGTATTAATATAATTAAAGATTTTTTCTTTAATTTCAGGGATTCCTGTAGCTTGAGTTTTTAACATTTCATCATCTATAATTCCAGTTAAAGTTTTTAATTTATCTTGAATATTGCTGGCTTGTCCGATTTCTAATTGAGTATGTTCTTCCGCCAGATTATTTAAGATTAAATAAGCTCCTGCTGAACCAGAAACAATGCGATTAACAGGTAAATTAGCGCGTTTTAACCAATCCTGAGAGGCTTCTGTAATATGAGTTTTAAGGGCTTCTGGGCTACCGAGAGAGTCAATATGACTTAAAAAGACAAATAATTTATCAGCAATGGTGACATTCTTATCACCTTGTTCGGTAAATTTAATAATTTCTAATTCGGCTTCTCTAATACTGCGAAAACGCTGAATTACGATGACTGCATCACAGTCGGATAACATTTGTTGGGCTTCATCAACGTGCTTGGCTAACCCAGAATCTGAACCAGGGACATCATAAAAGACGATTCCTTCTGCTTGAGCGAGTTTATTAGTATAAAGTCGGGCTTCTAGGACTGCATGGGCGTATTTTTCATCGGCAACGTATTTTTTTAGTTGTTCTCGGATGTCTTCGAGTCGAGTAAAAGGAATAACTAAATTACCTTCCTTTCTGACTTGTTGTAGGGTGATTTCGTTTTCTCTAATGGTTTTTAAGTCTTCTTTTGCGCCAACGGTTTCTAATTCTTTGAGGAGATGAATAAATTGTTCTTGGGTGCGGGTTTGCACTTCTAATCTTTGTTCAGATTCGCTTTTAACGGAATAAATTTGCGTGGTGGTAAAGGTACATCTTCCTCCTTTGGCAGGAAGTAAATCACATTCTAACCAGGCGTTAATAAAGGTACTTTTTCCTGCCTTTTCTAAGCCAACAACAGCGATACGAAATTCTCTTTTTCTCAGTCTTTCGAGTTGACGGTTAGCAGGTATTGCCTCTTGCATGAGGATTTCTGTTAATTGAGAGGGAACTTCAGCTTGGGGAAGTTTGGCTAAGTCAACAGCAAAATGTTGGATATTTAAGACATCACTGAGACGGGTTTCATAGTAGGATGAGGCAGATTTCCAATCCATTAAATTAACTCCTTAAATACGGTTGAATGATTTGAGAACAGACGCATCTCTCAAGCGACCTAGCTGTATAATTTTACCCTCTGTATCCTTAGGTATATCCCTTTTAATAACATATTTAGTTTCTGCACCAATAATATCTTGTCCATTGGGTATGTCAATCCTAATATAAAATTTAAGTTGGCTGTCTTGTAAAATTTCTTGATTAATAACATCTATCATTTGTTGTTCAGCTTCCTCTGTTCTAATACATAAAAACTCTGGGGCAGATTCAATTAGTTCAATGATTTTCTCTCTATTTATCCGCTTTCCTACAGTTAAGCCATAAACTGCTGATGCAGGAACAGCTAGACAAATCGCTGTAGGAATGGGTTGGCTAGGAAGTACAGGATGAATTGTGTTTTGTTTGCGGGAATCCCCTAACAATTTTTGAGTAAAATATGTTCCGATTAAGATAACAGCAGCGAGTACAATTAATTCCATTTTGTCCTTATCATTATCTACTGATTTACGAAGTGGTCTGGAGACATTTTTAACGAGTTCTCCCCCCATTTTAAGGATAGAGAATTCTTTAACAGGTTTTTGTTTATTGATAGAAATTGTATATATAATATCATCAGATAAATCTAAATCTTCATCTAAAGAAGCCTTTTTTTTAATATCATATTCTTGACAAAGTTCCTGGGCTTGGCTTTTATTATCTAAAATCAAATAAATGACAGAGCTTAAAGTACCTACTTCCTGACTTTTAATGTGAGGAAAAACTTGTTCAAAAATTTGCTGATATCTGGTTTCAAAGTATTCAACTACCACTGGAATCAGCCTCCTTTTCAAAATTTCCTAGTCGAGAAAATTCCTCTTCTAATCTTTTCGCTCTTTGTTGCATAGGTTGCCACACATTTTGCTGTTTTTCATAATCAAAAGTAATCTCCTGTCTAGCTTTTTCTAGTCTATCTCGATACTGATCAAGAATATCATTTTGAGTTTTATCTACACTTTTTTTTAAATCGTCAATTTGTGCTAATAGCCATTCTATTACTTGTTTTAACATCTCAGGTTCAACTTCTTTTAACTGTTTTTTCCAGTCGGCTAAAATTTGTCCTATACTTGGAATTTTTGCATTTTCACTGGATCGTTTTTCCTTTTTGGGAACTATCCATAACCAATGTTTCCAAGTTCTGCATTTTTCGGTATATTGTTCTTCTTTAATTTCAAAGTCCGAATCAAGCCTAACAAAATCAAATTTTAGATCATTTGTAACTTTGTTTAACTCGGATTCTGGAAATCTAATCACAATATCAGGAGCGCGTTCATTAGAACCTTTTTCTAAATAAGCAAGATGACAGATGAATAATTCATTTACTGCTTCATACATTCGCTGAATCTCTTGGGTAGAAATTTTATCCAACACTTGCGCTATAATCAGACTAAGATGAATAGACAGTTCGTTAAGTTCATAATTTTTTTGCTTAAGATTCTCTTTTTCTTCCTGAGTTTTTGTAACTACATTTTGTCCATTTTTGGCGAAATAATGACTATAGCCCAGTTGGATTAATCTTCTCAGATTACGCTCTAGCAAGTTAACATTAGCAATGCTGGCTTTTCTAAAATTAGGATGGTCTAGCGTAACTATGCCATTTTCTAAAGATTCTGCAACTGCTTCTAAAATCTGGTCAACTCCTCTCCCCAGAGCATTTCTCCAATCATAGAGAGGGACTAATTTTTCTTCAATTTCATTATAAGGTTCAGTAAATTGAAGATCGGTAATAGCTTCTGTTAATATAGAAAGGGGATCATCTTCTGTTTGTTGGTTTAAATACTCCTCACAGTTTTGTTTAATTTTTTCAAAAGGCTTTCGTAAATTAGCATCACTCACTTGAAGAAATTGATCTAAGGAAGATTTAATCCATGAGATTTTTTCGATTTCCTGTTGATAATTTTCTTCCGAACTGTTAAGAATTGCCGTGGTAGTTTGTACTGCCCATTGTGCAATACTATTTCCCGCCGCTACATTAAATTTTTCTAGAGCTTGGGGAATAACTAATTTAGGAAAATGTTCTGCTATGTGCTTGCTTAGTTTGTCTTCAAATTCTTCTGCATAGGATTGTTTGAATAACTCTTTAGCAATTTGTTCTTGTTGAGAGATAGTCCATTGTTTAGGATCAAGACTTAAGTTTCCTCGCTTCATCATTTCCTTAATTAAAACTTGAAAGTTATCTATGGCTTGCTCATAGGGTTTTAATACTTTCTCAAGTCTAGTTTGATCATGCTCTGACCAATTTTCTTCTCTCTTAGGTAATTCCTCTAGCAGTTCCTGAAGCAATTTTTTATTATCCTGAATTTGTAAAGCTAATAAGGCTGGCCATGTACTCAGTTTTACAATTCTCAAATTTTCAATATCTTTTGTATATTCTCTTAAATTCTCGATCAGTTTTTCCTTAATGTTTTCAGTCGTTTCTTCAATAAACTCACCTTCACTTTCTTGCCAATCATCATCTGATCTGAATATATCAATTCGATTTAAAATAAATAGCATTCGTGCAGGAGAGCCTCCTAAATCTTTAACTTGATTAACAACTTCTGATAACAAATTATCAACTTTGTAAGGATCTGTTTCTGCGCTGTTATATGTTACTAAACATAAAGCTTCACGACATTGTTTTATAATCCCAAGATTTCCCTCATCTCCTACATAAGAGAACCCAGGTAAATCTAATAACTTAACTCTAACCCCTTTAGGCAATTCTAAGAAACTTTCATCTTTAACCAGTCTAAAAGGATAATAAATAATAGATCGAGGATAAGCTAAATCAGGTTGTTTTTTTCTGGCTTTAATATAAGCCTTCATTAACTGTTTTAAGCGACTATAAATATCTTCATCGCTAATCTTTTCCCATTTCCCGCATTCCCACAATGCTCCAGGTGTTTCTTCAATAATTAAAGTCTTTTCTTCGCTATACTCAATGGTAACTGTTCCTGCACTCATTTCTCGCTGTGCCATCGGTACAATATCAGCACCACACAGGAGATTCACTAAGGTACTCTTACCACTGCTCGTCGTGCCAGTCGTCGCTAAAATCAGGGTAGGATGGCGCAATTCATTGATTAACACTTCTAAAGCTTTCTCTAGGTTACTAGAAAGTTCGTGGATTTCACCATGATAGGATTCAGGCAAATGCTGAATAATCTCCGTTTTGAAGTCACCCCAATAACCCGCTAGAAGGTTAGCTTTATTTTCCACTGCTTGGAAAACTTCGTAAGATTTTTGACCCATAATACTCTATCGCTGACAGAATAAGCCGATTCAAGAATAAGCCACAACTTCATTATAACGATAATTTTCTTTCTTGCCTTTAATTCTCGTGTTCTAAACTGGTAAAAAATCAAAATCTATAATTTCTGCAAAGGTATAAGGACAAACTTGCGGAAACGTATCCAAAGATAAACCAGTTTTTTTGCTCACCGATCGCTTGGCTTTATCATAAATTATATCTAACCTAGAAGCCCCATAATTGTAGAGGGTTTTTGACTGGAATAAAATTTCTAGTTCTAGACGGAAATTATCGATTTCATCGGCCAATCCCTGGCCACAATTACCTTTTTCAGTCAGCCAATACTGATACATTAATAAATGTTTAACGGTTTGAATTAGATAGCTTTCCACTTGGTTTCTTTGTTCTCTCCCCCAATCTTCTATCTCCGTTAAAAGATGTTCCCAATCTAAATTTTTCATCTCCCCGCTTCGAATTTGTTCGGTGGTTCGCTCAATCCACAAAACAAAGTCCTGATCATAAAGCTGTTTTAATTCTTCCACCTGCATAGATTTTTGAGATTGAGCCGCGCTTTTATTATTAATCATCGGAAATTTTGGGTCTGAAACCCCGCCGTTCTAGGTTGGCTTTACGTTAGAATTAAAAGGCCAGTCTCGAAAACCAAGTGGACGGCGCAGCACCTTGAAAACTCGGCTTAGGGGGTTCCGACCAGAAAAGCTTGGC
>NZ_JADBTZ010000119.1:0-14533 GCF_020245885.1 Microcystis sp. M165S2
ATCTTCTTTGTTAAATTCTGCCAGTTCATAAAATCCCGAAATCAGGGTTAAAACTGATATTTTTAGAGCAATAGGATCGATAATCCAGTATTCAGGAATGCCTCTCACTGCGTATTCTGAACGCTTATAACGGTAGTCATCGTCGGCATTACCGTGGCTCACAATTTCTACAACTAAGAGGGGAGGAAATTCAATCACTGCTGTGGTCATATTTCTAATCTCTTGACATTGTTCGGCAGTTAAAATCATTAAATCTGGAATTCTCGATTTAGCTTTATCGGTGCGAATTCCCACCGTAGCGGGCATAACTTGCCAGTCTAATTGTAGCCTCTCTATTTCCCTTTCTAACACCTTAAATATAGATCTAAGTATCAAAGCATGAAAGCCACTAGCGGGAGGCATGGAAATTAATTCTCCGTTAAATAATTCGTATTTATTATCTGTGGAGTCCCGATAATTTAAATATTCCGCAAAGGTATATAATTTTTCTTTGGTGACAACCATAATAATCTCTAGAAAAAACTTAATTGAATCTCCTTTGAAGATAAATTTTGCCTTTGATCCCCCCTTAATAAGGGGGTTAGGGGGAATCTGACAATTTTTAACACCTAGCTTTTTACTTAGATTCGATATCCTCAACTTTTTTGGGAACTGTTGCAGTTAAAACCTCATTTCCTGTGGCAGTAACTAACACATCATCTTCGATACGGATACCGATACCCCGCCATTTTTCCGGCACTTCCGGCTGTCCTTCAGCAGGTTTAATATCGGGAGCGATATAAATCCCCGGTTCCACGGTTAAAACATGACCGGGCTGCAAAGTTTGCCAAGTTTCTTCGTTAACTTTATAACCTCCTGCATCATGGACATCTAATCCTAACCAATGGCCGGTTCTGTGCATATAAAAAGGCTTATATTTTTCCTCTTTAATTATCTCATCAATGGGTCCGACCAATAGCCCTAAATCCACTAATCCTTCCACAATTGTCCTCACAGCTGTGTCATGAAAAAGATTATAAGGATTACCAGTTTTTACCACTTCAATCGCCTTTAATTGAGCTTCTAGAACAATTTCATAGATAATTTTTTGTTCGGGGGTAAATTTACCATTAACGGGAAAAGTGCGGGTAATATCACCGTTATAGTAATTGTAGGCACAACCGGCATCAATTAACAAAAGCTCATTTTCTTGTACTTGGCGATCATTGTTGATATAGTGCAGAATACAGGCATTAGCACCACTAGCAACAATAGAAGGATAAGCAGGACCCATACCCCCTTCTAGGCGAAAAGTATGCTCAATTTCCGCTTGAATTTGATACTCATAGTGACCAACTTTGGTGAATTCTCTGGCGCGATTATGTGCCTGGGCCGAAATAGCGGTTGCTTTGCGAATATTGTCCAATTCGGCCTCGGTTTTCAGTAAGCGCAAAGGATGGAGAATAAAATTAGTATCCTCTAAAGCAGTCGGTCCGGTGCCGCGACGGGGAAAAGTGGCGATTAATTTTTGCCAGTGATTAAGAACGTTTGTATTAAAAGTTTTGTCCCGTCCGAGATGATAATAAATTCGTTCGGCTTTTTCGAGATATTGGGGTAATTTTTCCTCCAATTCTTGGATAGAATAGGCCTCATCAGCACCAAAAATCTCCTTTGCTCCTTCCACACCGTGGAGATAGCCGGTCCAAGTTTCTTTTTCTGGGTCTTTTGGCTGCACAAACAGGATAAACTGATGTTCGGGGTGATGGGGTGCTAAAATCGCCACCGCATCCGGTTCATTAAATCCTGTCAGGTAAAAAAAGTCACTATCCTGACGATAGGTGTATTCTACGTCATTGTGCATGACCGCCATGGGCGCACTGCGAAAAATTGCGGTTCCATTGCCGATTTTTTCCATTACCTGCTGACGACGGTGCTGAAACTCTCTGCGATCGATGCCCATAGATATTCCTAAAAATGTCACAATAAGTCTTAGATTCTATTATCGCTAATCTTTTTAGTTTATGACACCTGAAGAACCGGATTTTTCCCAAGATATCATCGAAAGGCGCGAGTTTACCCTAGCAGATTTTATCGCTCAAGAGGGGGCGGATTTCCTCAAAGGGGAATCTCCTGTCCCCAAATTAGTGCAGGTAAAGACTGAAATTAAACAGTTTATTGCCGCTAATTTAGGGGATTCTTCGGGAGCTTTGCAGATAATTTTACAGCTTATCGTTGATGAAGAATTAACCAAAGTCAGTCAAAATTTAGATAATCCTGTTCAAGCTTTACAGTTAATCCTAGAAGAAATTTTAGACAATCAAGAATTACTCTATGAATTAGTACACCGAGTCGATGTGAAATGGGGACAATTATACGGGGAACGTCCCTATTTTCAACAACCCAATCAAAAACCTCACCCTGAAGACGAATACACTCACAATTCCGTCAGAGATAAGTTAGTCAGTTTATTAGCCAGATTAGAACCGAATAAGTAGTAGAGCCTATAGCAGTTATTAGGAGACTCCGAGACGATGCCCTATCAAGACATACCTTATCTTTATGAAAAACTCTGTATTTTAATTATTTCTTAATAGAAACCAACAGGACTGACAAGGAGAATCTATCCCTAGACAGAGCGCCGGGGCGGTAACTGGTGAAAATAGGTGTAAGATAAGAAAATTCTCCGATAATTGTTGCCCTATTCCCCGCGTGCCTACCTATTCCTACTATACCGCCGATGTTTTTAGCGATCGCATTTTTGGCGGTAATCCCCTGGCGGTTTTTCCGGAAGCATCTGGATTAACCCGCACCCAGATGCAAAAAATCGCCGCCGAATTTAACTTCTCGGAGACAGTCTTTGTTTTTCCGCCAGAAACGCCCCAAGGCACTAAAAAAGTCCGGATATTTACCCCCAGTACCGAATTACCCTTTGCTGGTCATCCTACCGTCGGCACAGCCTATATTTTAGCCCTAATCGCTGCTATTCCCCCCCACCAAGAAACCACGATTTATCTGGAGGAAGGAGTCGGTTTAGTACCGGTAAAAATTAGCAGGGACGGGGAAAAACCCGTCTATAGTGAGTTAAAAGTGGCACAATTGCCAGAATTAGTGACCGATACTTATGCTCTCGATGATTTAGCGGCGATTCTTTCCCTAAGCGTTGCCGATTTCTTACCCGGTTATCCCCCCCGCGCCTTTTCCTGCGGTCTCCCTTTTTTATTCATCCCCGTGCAAAATCGGGAAACTTTAGGGAGAATCAAACTTAATTTAAGCCTCTGGTCATCTTTACTCGCCCAATCCGCCGCTAATTCCCTTTTTGTCTGCTGTTTTGACCCAGAATCACCCCAATCTCGTCTCTATGGGCGAATGTTTGCCCCCGGTTTAGGAGTTATGGAAGATCCCGCCACCGGTTCGGCTGTGGCCGCTTTAGCTGGGTATCTAGGGGGGTTAGAATCTTCTAGGGAAGGGATGAATCAATGGACAATAATCCAAGGAGTGGAAATGGGCAGACCCAGCAGTTTACAATTAAAGTTCCAGAAAAACCACCGTGACATTACGGAAGTTTCTGTGGGTGGTGCATCAGTTCTAGTCTGCCAAGGCAAGATGATAATTCCTGATGGGGAAACAAAAAGCGATATAAAAGGGTCATTGTGAGAGCAGTTGCCGAAGTTAGTAAAAAGGAGATTAACAATCTTAAAACATTAAGCCTTGCAATGATCAATCTCCGTTTTGTGGGATGGATAAGAATAAATTTGACAGGGTATATCCAAAAATATAAAATTTATAGAGAGATAACCAAGAAAAAAACAGCAGTTATCTTGATGACGGTGTAGTAGGCAAAATGAAGTTATACTTTATTTTTCCGAGAAAATCTGTCAGAGGCAAGGGAATGTCTATAGTTAAAGCCTATTAAAATTAATCATTATGATCACCTCTTATCAGGAACTACAAAAAGAACTTAGTTTGTCGTTACAAGAATTAAATAGTTTTGCCGACAAATTCCAAGAAAGTTATGATGTTATAGTATCTTCAAACGAAATCAATGAACAGCACGGGGTGGGAGTTCTTTTAAAAAGAGTTTTTCCTGATACCAGTGGCATAGTCTCCTTACGAACCACTAATCTCTACGGAGGGGAGCAGGATTTTGGCATCCATAATTTTTGTCTAGATGTGCGCGGTTGTTCCTACGGGGAAATTTTAGTAAAAATCCAAAATTTATTTATTTATTTAAAACCGAAAAGAGTCCTAGTAATTCCCTACTTTATTGAAGATTTTTTGGTAGCCACAGCGATTAAATCTCTCTTTCAAGTCCCGGTTTGTACCTACCTGATGGATGATCAAAACATCTATGTCAGGGCTGTGGCCGATGGTATTGTTAAGCAATTAATCGATAATAGTGATCTAGTTTTAGGCATTTCTAAGCCCCTTTGTCAAGCCTATAGCAAAAAATACGAAAGGAAAATTTGGTTTGTACCGCCCCTAGTTGAAAGTTATTTAATGCCCCCAGAAATTACGGCACCCGATTCTATGGCAAGAGGGATTTTGATCGGTAATATCTGGTCTCAGACTTGGTTAGAAAATCTCAGGCAATTATGTCGAGAATCCCAGATCAAATTAGATTGGTATGGCAATCCTAATCGTCAATGGTTGCAATTCCAAGAAGCAGAGTTAGAACAAGATGGTATCTTTTTTAAAGGTTACTGCAGCCAAGATGCTCTCATCTACTACTTACGTCAAGCCCCTTTTGCAATCGTTCCCACCGCCAGTTCTGAAAACGAGCAAGAGCGGCCCGAATTCGCCTGTTTGAGTTTGCCTTCCCGCATTCCCTTTATTACCGCCGTTGCTAATACTCCGATCATCATTGTTGGTCGTGAAGATAGTGCCGCCGCTCAGTTCGTCAAAGAATTCGACCTAGGAACTGTCTGTGATTATAAAGCTGAAAGCTTATTAGCAGAAATAGAGAAACTGCGAATAGAAAGCAATCAACTGCGGCTCCGTTATTCCAGTCAAAAATTA
The DNA here is from genome assembly GCF_020245885.1 of Microcystis sp. M165S2. Lineage (NCBI taxonomy): Bacteria > Bacillati > Cyanobacteriota > Cyanophyceae > Chroococcales > Microcystaceae > Microcystis > Microcystis sp. M165S2. The sequence goes on from NZ_JADBTZ010000119.1 coordinate 4,996, forward strand.
GCCAAAAGCTTAAAAGCCGATCATTTTGATGATTGGCTCTGGAGATCGTTAGAACAGGGAAAACCCATCGATAATCGCTTTGAACAATTCGAGAAAAATAGCCTTAAGTGTACTGTGATCGTTACCGCTAGTGAAGTCAATCAAAGTCACGGGACAGGAGCCTTGGTCAGAAGAATCTTTCCCGATGATAGCGAGATTATTTCCATCCGTTCCGATAATCACTATGGCGGTGAACAACAATTCGGGGTCTTAAGCTTCCATCTTGACCATAAGAAAATGTCGCGACCGGCGATATTTCAATCAATTCTACAAACTCTCGGACACCATCAAGTCCAAAAAGTTTTTTGTGTCCCTTATTACGCCAGCGATATTCTGACATCGATCGCTATTAAGGAATTATTTAACGTTCCCCTTGCCACCTACATCATGGACGATCAGAATATCTGCGTTCAGGAGATATCCGATGATTTGATGAAAGAGTTTTTAAGCAAATGTTCCGTTCGTTTTGCCACCCATCCCGAACTCCGCAACGCTTACGAGAATAAGTACGGCTACAAATTTTGGCTCCTACCGGCGATCGTTCCCCACCGTCTCATTAATAGTGAAGTTGCCCAAGTTTCTCCCCAACGCTGTCAAGAAAAATGGGGAGCTTTATTAGGGAGTATTTGGAGTCCCCAATGGTTCCAATCGCTTCTCGAAAGTATTCAAGGGGCAGGAATTAAACTAGATTGGTATGGCAATTCTAACTATTATTGGCTCCAAGAATCTCCCGCAGAATTAGAAAAATGGGGACTTTATAGCCAAGGACTTTATCCCGAAGAACAACTAGGACAACAACTACAAGCATATCCCTTTGTTATTGTTCCCACGGGAACCATGGACGAAAGAGATGATCGTACAGAATTGTCTCGTCTTAGTTTACCTGGCCGGATTATTTTTAACCTCGCCACCGCTAACACCCCGGTAATTCTTTTAGGCAGTAATAAAACCTCGGCGGCTAACTTTATTAATCGCTTTCAAATCGGTGTGGTTTGTGATTATACACCTGAAAGTTTGGGAGCAGCTGTGGACTATGTTCTTAACCCCGAAAATCAGCAAAGAATGCGAGAAAATGCCGTTAAGGTAGCGGCAAAATTCTCCGATCAAGATATTAACGATTGGGTGTGGCAGTCCCTAGAAAAAGAACAAGCAGCCGATGACAGATTTGAAGCGATTTTACCTCGATCGCCGATCGATGCCGTGCCTTTTATTGAACCACCCGTCCCCAAAAAGATTTATAAAGACTATGTGCCAGTTTATCAAGTGATGCGTCGTCTGCAAGACCAGGGTTATCAACCGGATTTCGTTATCGATGTCGGTGCCTCCCACGGCATCTGGTCTTTTACCGTTAGTCAATTATTCCCTGAAGCTCGTTATCTTCTCATCGATCCCTTGACTTCCCAATATGAGCAGTTCGCTAGAGATTATTTTATCGGCAATATCCCCGTGGCAGAATTGTTGGAAGTGGCGGTTTCCAATGAAGAAGGACGTTTAAATTTGCAAGTTTCTGCCGATTTTTACTGTAGTTCCCTGCTTAATCCCGCCGATTTGAGAGACTATCAGCCGTTGGAAGTGGTTGTCACTACTATTGATCGGATCGCCGCAGAGCAGCAGATTTCTGGGCGTGGCATTCTCAAAATAGATGTTCAATACGCCGAACATCTTGTCTTAGAAGGGGCGCAAGCACTTCTCCCCCAAGTGGATTTGATTATCGCCGAACTATCCGTGATCCGATACGATGAGAAATCTCTAGTTATTAGTGAAATGATTCATTGGTTAGACCAGTTGGGATTTCGCTATTATGACGAAACAGGAGAATGGCGATCACCAATAGATGGGACTCTCTTGCAAAAGGAAATCGTCTTTATCCGTCAGGATCTATTAGTTCCCGAAACTAACCGAGAAATTAATCAGTTTCCCTCTAAACCTTGATCCTCTATACCTAAAATACACCCCATGATGAAACAATTATTAGCCAAAAATAAAATAGTTCAGCGATTTAAAGCAGTCAAAGATTTATTTCTAGAAAAACTTGATTCCCTCAGTCATGTCCAACTCGAACAACTCCAAAAACTTGCTCAACTGGAGAAACTTAATCAGCTTGATCCCTTAGATTTTAAGGTTCAGCAACTCAATAACTCAACGGAGCAAATCCGACAAGAAAATACAGAAACCAAGCGAAAGGCTGATTTATCACTGGAAAATCAAGCTTATTTGCTGAAGTTTTCCGTAGATATAATTAAAAATATTCAAGTATTGACGGAAAAACTCCAGACAAATCACAGCCAATCTCAAAAACAGCACGAATTAACTCTCGATACTTTCCAGAAAATAGCCAGCGAATCTCAAAAACAGCACGAATTAACTCTCGATACTTTCCAGAAAATAGCCAGCGATGTGCGACAAGACTCCCAAAAACATAGTGATTTAATTCTCGATTCTTTCCAGAGAATTTATCAAGCTTACCAACAGCAAAGCGATGCTATTTTTGGAACCATACAAAAAATACAAGAAAATCTCCGTCAAATCAGCGAAGAGAACCGCCAAATCTTTGAAGATATTCACTCTCAAAAATATAAAGTCATTACCGATCAACAATATTTTCAAGATCTAGACATCGAATTAATGACTTATTTATATTCCTATCTTCCCTATCGTCTTGCAGTAGATATTGGTGCTAATCGTGGCGATGTTTCTAGTCGTCTCCTACAAGTTGGTTATCAAGTTTATGCCTTTGAACCTTTTCCTGCTGTAATCGATAAGCTCAAAAATCGCCTCGGTGATCATCCTAACTTTCGGCTTTTTCCCTTTGCTCTCGGTTCCGAAAATCAAACCCAAGAACTGCATATAGCCACCGATGAAACCGCCGACAACACCTATCAAGATGCCAGCTTTTATAGCAGTTTAACTAAGCATTCTCTTTCCGAAGGTTTAGTATTTAACGATACTATTCCCGTTACTGTTAAAACCCTAGCTAGTCTCCACGATGCCGAGGAATTACCCAAAGATATTGGTCTGGTTAAAATTGACACAGAAGGCTTTGATTTAGAAGTAATCAAAGGTATGGGTAACTATCGTTATCCCGTGGTAGTTGCGGAATTTTGGGATCAAAATTTTCCCTTTGGTCGTTCGGGAGCGATGAATCAATTACCAGATTTAGTCAATGCTATGAAGGAAAGAGATTATCATTGGCATCTAGTTATCTATCGTATTTGGGGCAGTTCCGACGTTAGTTATTACTGTAATTCTGCCTATTCCCTCGATAATTCTTGGGGCAATGTTTTCTTTTTCCAAGATTATCAGGTCTTCCATCAAGCCTTACTTTGGTCTGCTTCTGTTATGCCAGCTACTTATTTTTCAGCTTAGAAACTCAAACCTAATATCGAAGAAGTTTATGGATTATCTCAACTATTTTGCTAACGATTGCCTAAGATATATACCCAGTCACAAGCTAAGGGACAAAAAAGTTTTAGTGGTGGGTTGTAACGATGGCAGGGATTGCCGCTTTTTTCTAGAAGCGGCCGTCGTTCACGGTCTTGATGTTTGCGAAGATATCGGCCAAGGCTTAACTCATGAAAAAGTTTCCTACTTTCAAGAATCAGCCGAATCGATGACAAGACCCGATAACTACTACGATCTAGTTTTTTCCGCCGCTACTATGGAACATATTCCCAATATTGAAGCGGCTTTTTCGGAAATATGGCGAGTGACAAAACCAGGAGGATTAATTTACTGTGTGGCTGCGCCTCTGTGGAATTCCTACGAAGGTCATCATCAATACGGTTTATTTGCCGATTATCCTTGGATTCATTTAAGACTATCAAAAGATGACATATTTCTCTATCTCCAAAAACATAAACAATTAGAAGATTTAAAACCTCTGGTAGCTATACAAGAGCAAGAAGGATTGTTATCAACTTCTTCAGAGTCAGAAAACAAGGACATTTACGCTAAGAATTTAGCAGATTTTATGTTCTCTGACTACTTTAATTTTATGCCTTCAAATCTGTATATGGAAGCAGCTCTTTCCCTTGATGTTTCCTATATTATTCGCAATGATATTTGGCAAGATGGAGAACAATATCTCACCGATGCTATTCTGGCAGAATTAAACAGTAAAGGCTATAGTAAATATGAGGTTCTATCTGTATCTCATACTTATGTCGCCATTAAATAAAATTGAAAAACAAACCCATCAAACTTTCTCCATTAGCTGGTATGAATGATAACCCAATCCAAATTAACCAAAATTATCAAGAAGTATTAGAAAAGTTGAGTGACGAGCAAGTCCTCAAAGAGATTCTTCAGGTTTTTCAACGATTGTCCAATCTCGGTTATCATCCCCAAGTTATCTTTGATATTGGCGCTTCTAATAGTGGGTGGTCTTGTTATGTTAAAAAAGTACTTCCACTGGCCGAATTTTACTTATTTGAACCTCTAATTGATTACTGCTCTGAATATCGAGAATTTATCGAAAAAACCTTGGTAATGTATCCTTCTTTTCATTTGCATAAAATTGCCCTTGGTGAAAAAAGTGGTGATATAACTATCAATGTCTTTCCCGATAGCGTCGTCAGTAGCACTGCCCTAGATATGACTAGCACGGGAATCAAAACTATACCAGTTCCTGTACCAATGTTTACCCTAGATGAAGCGATAACTTCCTTAAATTTGCCCATACCCCAGGTAATCAAAATTGACACCCAAGGCAGTGAGCTATCGATCCTGAAGGGAGCGCAAAAAACCCTCGCCAATGTTGATATTTTAATCTTAGAATCGTGGCTGTATCGGGGCTACGGACCAAATACACCTCTGTTAACGGAAATTGCTGATTGGCTACTACCCTTTAATTTTCGACTTTGGGATGTGGTCGAACCCTACCGTAACGAACAGGGTGTTTTAGTCACTCTAGACTGTGTTTTTGTTAACACAAAATCTGGAATAACTCCCGACTGGTACTATGCTTAACTATACTCAAGGATAATTATGGAAGCTACCAGTTATAAATTTCTGGGGGAAACCTATAAAACTAAAGCCAGATTGGCCCAATTAGCTCTAGACGTATTTCAAAGACTGAAAAACTTGGGCTACCAACCGCAAGTCAACTTTGATATTGGTGCTTCTAATAGCTCTTAGTCAAAAGACAGCCGTGAAGTGCTTCCCAAGGCGGAATTTCATCTATTTGAGCCTCTAATCAACTATGGTCCCGCCTATCTAGCGATTATTCCAGAAAATCTCCGTTTATACCCTGCTTTAGGCGAAAAAAGTGGCCAAGTCACCATGAATATCTTCCCCAATCTGGTGGCCAGTAGTGCTTTAGATTTAAGTGACCCCGACGCTACCCCTGCCACCCTAGACTGTGTTCTTGTCAACACTCGTTTAGAACTAACCCCTAACTGATACTACCAGAGCCACCCATGACGAATTCTGCCTATAAGTCCGTTGCCGATACCTATAAAACGAGGGAAAAGTTTGCTCAGTTAGATTTAGAAATGTTCCAGCGTTTGCAAGCTAAAGGGTTATCCCCCCAAGTTATTTATGATGTAGGGGCCTCGGATGGTTCCTGGTCTAGGGATATTGTTGAGGTGTTTCCCCAGTCTCAGTTTTATCTATTTGAGCCGTTAGTAAACCACGCGCCAGCTTATCAGCAGTTTATGACCGAAAGTTTAAAGCTTCATGACAATTTTCACCTCTATGGGGTGGCGTTAGGAGAACGGGAGGGAACTGTCACCCTGAATGTTTTTCCTAATCTGGTGGCCAGCACCGCCCTCCCGATGGAGGGGTCAGGTTTAGCACTATCGCCCGTGACGGTTCCGCTCCTCACCCTAGATGGTTTAGTGGAGCGGGGAGAGTTACCAATCCCCCAAATCATCAAGATAGATACCCAGGGATACGAGTGGTCTATTCTTAAGGGAGCAGTCCAGATCCTCCCCCAGGTTTCAGTCTTATTGTTAGAGTGTTGGTTATACCGAGGCTATGGACCCCAGACACCTCTGTTGACAGAATTGGCCAATTGGCTACTAGGCTTCGGTTTTCACCTTTGGGACTTGGGGGATGAGTACCGGGACGAGGGAGGGGGGTTGGCGACAGTGGACTGTCTCTTTCTCAATGTGGCCTCAGATATCTGTCCCGCTTGGCACTATTAGTTATTAGTCTCTTTCGTGCAAACAAATCGAATAGGGTTAAAACGAATCGTCACATAATGTTAAATTTGACCGCCTATCTCTCAAATCTGGAATTCCGTGCGCTATGCTAGTAGTTGTTCTTTAATGAGTTAGCAAGCATTTCTAGCACTGGTATCTTCGGTCACACGAAAAAAAGTGGATTTAACTTTAGCTCCCATTGTTATAGTTCTGCTTGACAAATGATAATGCCTCCCCTATGATTGGTTGTGATGCTTCAGAGACGCTTGCAGCTTCTTTGATTTTTAAAATCGTTTCCTGTCCTAGTGTGAGGAGTTTTAGGTAACAAAATTATGGCTATTCCCCAATCTTCAATCATTGCTCTGTCCTTGATGTACACCAAGCTGCCCCCGTCAGCTTCTGACCTTACCTATTGGGCGAGTCCCGCAGGTCAGGCAGTTTCTTGGAATCAAGCGGTGCAGGCATTTTCTACCTCTAGTCAAGCCAAGACAGCCTATCCGATGTTAGCATCCCCTACGGTGCTGTCTCAGAATGCGGCGGCTCGTCGTGATTATGTCACCCAAGCTTTCCAAAATCTCTACGGGATTGCCGCCGATGCCATTCCGGCGGCAGAATTAACCTACTGGGCTGATACCTATCTTCTGTCCTCCCCCCAGGCGATTTTTGATTTTCCAGTCGTTTTAAATCAGTACTCCCCCGCCGCACGCCAACAGGCTTTGACGAACCGCGCTCAGGTAGCAGAAAACTTCGCGGTTGCCATGGCGGCTGATGGCTCCTCCACCTTTACCTCAGCCCAGTATAGTAGTGGCTGGGTCATTGTGAATACGGTCACTGCCGATGCCGCTAGCGTAACGGCGGCTAACGCACAAATTGCTCAATTTATCGCTGGTGGTGGCGGCGGTACGGGAACTACCTTTACCTTGTTAGAACAGGGGGCAGTTCTCACCGCTTCGGCCAGCTCTAAAGTCGCCCCCGCAGGTCAGTTTCTCAACTCCTCTAACAACACCGTTGAGGCTTTAACCTTCCTTCCAAATAGTTTTGTTCAAGACCCTAGTACAGCTGACGCTGATGTTCTGACAGCACAAATCTTGGGTGTGGGTCTAGTTACCCCAAACATTACTAACATTGAGACTATTGAGTTCACTGGGTCGACCGGTGCCATAGCTGATATTGTCAACATCTCTGGAGTCAAGAATTTCGTTATCAAGTCCGGTAACTTGCAGGTTAACACCGCCGAAAAATTCCCCTTGACTCTGGCGGCTGGGTATGCCAATCAGCTATCTCTCAAACTCAACGATACAACAAAAGCTTCGACTGTTAACCTGAATGGTACTGTTGCTGGGACGACTATTGTTGACCTGAACTCCGCTGCTAATGTCAATATTGTTGTCAAAGCTGATAGTGTTCTCAAAAATAGTGACGCAACCGTAGCGACAATAAAGAGTGTGGCGGGAAAGAACAACTTTGTGATTTCAGGCGATAAAAACCTGACCATTGACGGCAAGATTACCGTCACGGACGCTGCCGATCGTTTGGATGCCACTGACTTTACCGGGAAACTGACCCTGAATCTGGGCAAAGACAGTAGTATAAAACAGATTGTCGGCGGTAAGAGCGATGACACCTTCACCCTGACGGCGATAGACAATCAGATTAATGGTGTTAACCTCAATGGAAACGATGGCAATGACACCTTAACCGTTAAAGTTGGTGCGAGTGCTGCTGCTATTAATGGTGTTACCAACGTTGAGACGGTTGTCTTTAAAGAAGCCGCCGCTAACACGATAATCGCCACTGTGGATACCCTTGTGGCAAGTGGTGCGACTTTAACTGTTGATGCTTCTTCCTTCACCACCAAAACCTTAACCTTTAATGGTGCTGCTGAAACTAATGGTTCCTTCAAGATTACAGGTGGTGCGGGGGTCGATGTCCTGACTGGTGGTGCCAAGAACGACACCCTAACTGGTGGCGGTGGTCTAGATATCCTAACTGGTGGCGGTGGTAACGACCAGTTCGTCTTGAATAAAGCCGCTACTGGTAATGGCGTTACAATCACTGACTTCACGGCAGTAGCAAATAATAACGATGTGTTCGCCCTAAGTAATGCCGCCTTTGCCGGCGCTCCAGCAGTGGGGGCCACCTTGGCGGTCAGTGCTGTGGCAGGTGCAACTAACAGTGCTAATACAATCCTCGTGGATACCTTCGCGAACCTCACGGCTAATCAGACCGCCACCAGCAATGTGCGCTTTGGTTACGACACAACCGGCAAGCAGTTGTTCTACGATGCTGATGGTAACTTCAGCGCTGGTACTGTTCTTATTGCAACCTCTACTTTGGCAGTGAATTTAAATGCCAGCAACTTTGCTATCGTCGCTTAATTTCCAGTAAGCAGACGAATCCGAGTTAATTCTTGGTAAAAGACCATCCTTAAAAAGGATGGTCTTTTTTCGGTTATTCTCGAAGGACACCGAATTGATTTAAGAGTTCTTCTCTGGAACACTGTAGGAGTAAAGGGGTAAATTCTTCTGGGGACAATTGTAAAATCCGGCTGATAATCCCTTGCAGTGGTGGGTCTAACTCACCAAAACGGACTCGGAGCAGGTTTTCCACCACCAGACGTTCCCCCTGTTCGAGACCGCGTTCGAGACCCCGTTCTAAACCCCCTTCCAGACCTTGTTCCAGACCCCGTTCTAGACCTTGTTCTTCTCCTTCGGCCAGTGCCTCTTGATAGACTCTCGTTTGTTTTAAATCACTTAGTTCAAACATAGCTTCAATTTCCTCGCGACTTTTCTGGGGGAAATTGGTTTAAGAGTTCCTGCTTGGAACACTGTAGGAGTAAAGGGGTAAATTCTTCTGGGGACAGTTGTAAAATCCGGCTGATAATAGCTTGAATTTCTGGGTCTAACTCACCGAAACGGACTCGGAGCAGGTTTTCCACCACCAGACGTTCCCCCTCTTGCAGACCCCGTTCTAGACCCCGTTCTAGACCCCGTTCTAAACCCCGTTCTTCTCCTTCGGCCAGTGCCTCTTGATAGACTCTCGTTTGTTTTAAATCACTTAGTTCAAACATAGCTTCAATTTCCTCGCGACTTTTTTGGGGTAATTTGTAAATAATGATACTTTCGATGAGGTTAATTAACTGCCGTTGACTGGACTGGTCGGTGATTTCTTCTCTGGTCCGCTCAATTAGGGTTTGAGCAGTCCTCACCGCTGCCGTTTCCGACTCTACTACTAATTTAATCACACCAATTCCTAAGGAGGGATTGTGGGGCAATTCATCGAGATAAATGCGTCTAACGCTTGCTAAATTGAGGATTTCGCCAAAATGTAGGGATTGTTCCCGTTCTACCCCACGA
>NZ_JADBTZ010000012.1:0-4529 GCF_020245885.1 Microcystis sp. M165S2
ACGAAAATGGTCAAAGAATCGAAAAAAGGAAAGAATTACCCAGCTTTAAGGCACTGGGTAAGGATGGTCTGTGTCGCTTGCTGTTTTACGAGACTAGACTTTTGTATCAGCTTTTAACCGACAATTTGGTAAAGTGATGGTTTAAATTAAGATTTCATCCTTGAATGGATACAATCGATTTTGGTCTTGATCGATCTAAATTATTGCCAAAAGCTGTGAACTTTTTAAATTAAACTTAACCTAAATTTTACCGAATCTTAACCAAAAAAAATCCCCAATATTTCTAGATTTAAAAGTAATATTTATGCCTTAAACTATATTTTGAAGAAAGTTCAACTTTCCCAATTGTGCAGGATTCTTCAACCAGAAAACTTATGATATTCTCAACTGCTACCCTAACTCGTGTGTGTGCTGTCTCCTTCGCCACGGCAGCGGCCTTAGCAGGGACGATGGGAGAAGCTTTCGCCCAAACCCTGAACGGTGCGGGAGCCTCCTTTCCCGCGCCCCTATACCAGCGTTATTTTGCCGACTATAAAAACGCCACTGGTGTCACCGTTAACTATAACTCCGTCGGTAGTGGTGCTGGTGTCCGGCAATTTATCGCCGGAACCGTCGATTTTGGGGCTTCCGATGCCGCTCCTTCCTCCTCGGAAAAAGGCCAGATGAAAAATGGGTTACTGCTAGTTCCCACCGCCGGAGGAGCCGTCGCCGTGGTGTATAATTTGCCCGGGGTAAATAACCTGCAAATTTCCCGGGCTAACCTGGGTAAAATCTTCAGTGGCGAGATCACCAACTGGAAACAAGTGGATCCGAAACTGCCCGACCGACCCATTAAAGTGGTGGTTAGGGCCGATGGTAGCGGTACTACAGAGATTTTTACTTCCCACCTGAGTGCTATTAGTCCTTCTTTCAAAAGTAAAGTGGGAACCAGCAAAGAACCTAACTGGGGTTTTACCGTTCTCAAGGGACCGAAAAATGATGGTGTGGCAGCCCTGGTTAAACAAACAGAAGGCTCGATCGGTTACGTTCAAGATACCTTTGCCCGCAAAAATGAAGGGGCAACCATGAGAACTGCCAAAGTTCAAAATAAAGCCGGTCAATTTGTCGAACCGAGTCTCGCCGAAGCTAACAAAGCTATGGAAGGGGTGAAATTTAACGCTGATTTTACCGCTAATGTAGATGATCCGAGCAATGGCTATCCGATCGTCGGGATTACTTGGTTATTAGTACCGAGAGACTACGCTGATAACAAAAAAGCGGCGGAAATTAAAAGACTGTTGACTTGGATTCTCACCACCGGTCAAGGTATTAACAATCAATTGGAATTTACTCGGATTCCTCAATCGGTGACTCAAAAAGTTTTAGCCGAAGTTAACAAAATTAAATAAATACTTTTGTATTAGTGTGAACTTGATTGTCACCGCTTTCCAGTAAGATGGAAAAAAGTTACCGGTTAAGTCCATAACTAATAAGTAGGGAGGCACAATTATTTGTAGGATGGGTTAGCGCACTTCGTAACCCATGCGGGCGTTGGGTTTCATGCTTCAACCCAACCTACGTTCTACGTTCATCTTGTATTTAATTACACCCACCCACTTAACTGCAAGTATTTCTTTTCTGTGGGCTGAACAATGTTCAGCCCCTACAGTTGCGTTTTAAACAACTGATAACTGCTAATCGCTCTCTACCTTATGGCTAATTTTTCTGAATCGGTCGAGTCTTTTGATCTCTCGGCGGCCAATCTTAACGAAAGCCCCGGTACTGCGGGTTTATTTGATCGCATTTTTACAATCTTAGTCTGGATTTGTGCCGCCTCTGGTTTAATCTTTCTGCTCTGGATGGCCTGGATTGTTTTTCAGGATGCGCGGCCGGCGATCAATGAATTCGGTTGGGGATTTCTCTGGGGAACCACTTGGGATGTTAACGTCCTCAAATTTGGTGGTTTACCTTTTATTTTCGGTTCGATCGTTTCCTCGATTCTAGCTCTTTTATTAGCTATTCCCCTCAGTGTCGCCGTTGCTTTAACCACGAGCGAGAATTATTTGCCGGCAAGCGTCCGTTATCCCATCGGTTTTCTAGTGGAATTAATTGCCTCGATTCCCAGTGTAATTATTGGTTTATGGGGGATTTTCGTACTAATTCCCGTGCTGAAACCTCTGCAAGAATGGTTATTTCAAAATTTTGCTTGGTTCCCTTTGTTTAATACCCAACCGTTGGGACCAAGTATGCTGATCGCCGGTGTGATCCTGGCCATCATGATCGTGCCGACTATTTCCGCTATCAGTCGCGATGTGTTGCTTACCGTCCCCCCCGAATTACGCAGCGCCTCCATGGCCCTAGGGGCGACTCGTTGGGAAACCATCTGGCGCGTGTTGTTGCCGGCGGCCAGTTCTGGCATTATCGGGGCGATTATCCTCGGTTTAGGGCGCGCTTTAGGGGAAACTATGGCGGTGGCCATGGTAATCGGTAACTCCTCGATTATTAGTCCCTCCCTCTTGGCCCCTGGTTATACTATTCCTGCTGTACTAGCTAATACCTTCCCAGAAGCTTTTGAAAAAATCCACATCGGAGCCTTGATGTATCTAGCTTTGATTCTATTTTTTATTACCTTAGCCGTCAATAGTGTAGCGGCTTTATTAGTACAATTTATCAACCGCAATCGTTAATTTATGACTCAAGGAGCTTTTCCCGAAGAAGATTTACAGCAACCCCTGTCACCGTGGCGACATTTTTTTACCAACGGTCTCACGGGTTTAGCGATCGCTCTTAGTGCCATCGCCATTCTGCCTTTATTCGCTATTCTCTTTCAAATTGTCAAAGAAGGTTTACCCGGATTTAATTGGCAAGTTTTCACCTCTTTACCCGCCCCAGTTGGCTCCGATCCCAGTGTTCCCAACGGTTTTGCCAATGCAATCGTGGGGACTTTAACCATGGTCGGTTTAGCGGCTTTAGGCAGCATACCTCTGGGGATTCTCACCGGGGTTTTCCTCTCGGAATTCGCTCGGGGTTCCAAAATTGGCGGTATTCTGCGCTTTGCGATCGTGGTGTTGAGTAGTACCCCTTCCGTCATCGTCGGGGTGTTTTCCTTCGGGGTTTTGGTCTTAACCACCAAACAATTTTCCGCCGTAGCGGGGGCCTTTGCTTTGGGGGTGATTATGTTGCCCATCGTCGCTTTAACCACGGAAGAGTCCCTAAAACTAATACCCATGTCCTACCGTCTCGGTTCTTCCGCTTTGGGGGGTTCCCGTTTCAATACGGTATTTCGCATTGTCCTGCCAGCAGCGATCGCACCGATTATGACCGGGATATTATTAGCGGTGGCCCGGGCCGCTGGAGAAACCGCTCCCTTAATGTTTACGGCTTTATTTAGTCAATTTTGGCAAGAAAGTCTTTGGTCGCCCACACCAGCTTTAACGGTGTTGATTTATAACTACGCTAGTTCCCCCTTTCCTGAACAAAATTCCCTAGCTTGGACAGCTTCTTTAGTCCTAATTATCTTAGTTTTAATTACTAGCCTTCTCTCCCGTTTTGTCACTCGTAAACGCTCAAATTAAGCACTTTTCTGATGATCGATTCCTCTACCATGAACACCCATACTTCTCTAGCTAATTCGGCGATCGAAGTCGAAAATCTCAGCTTTTTCTACGGTAGCAAAAAAGCCCTGGAAGGGGTTTCTTTACAAATACCTCAAAGGCAAGTAACCGCCATGATCGGCCCCTCTGGTTGTGGTAAATCTACTCTCTTAAAAGCTCTCAATCGCATCGGGGAATTAGAGGGGCAAGTGACAGTTAAGGGCAAAGTTAGGTTTTTTGGCCAGGATATCTACGCCCCCAAAGTTAACCTTCATACCTTACGGCGACAGGTGGGTATGGTGTTTCAGCGCCCTAACCCTTTTCCCGCTAGTATTTACGATAATATAGCCTACGGTATTAGAATTTATCGTTCCGCTAGTCGCAGTGAATTAGATGGGATTGTGGAATCAGCTTTAAAAGGAGCTGCTCTTTGGAATGAAGTTAAAGAGCTGTTGAATAAATCCGCTTTAGGATTATCGGGAGGACAACAACAAAGATTGTGTATTGCTCGCGCTTTGGCAGTAAAACCAAAAGTATTATTAATGGATGAACCTTGTTCCGCTTTAGACCCCCTTTCTACCCTCAAAGTCGAGGAATTAATCCATGAATTGAAGGAACAATACACGATCGTCATTGTCACCCATAATATGCAACAGGCCTCTAGGGTATCCGATCGCACGGCCTTTTTTAATGCCGATGAAACCCGCGTCGGTCGTTTGGTGGAATGTGATGCCACCCCGAAAATTTTCACCGATGCAGTTAATCAACAAACTCGCGATTATGTAGCCGGTAGATTCGGTTAATTTGTCTTGTCAGGGGACGGGAGACAGCTATCAGTGATCAGTTATCAGTTATCAGTTATCAGTTATCAGTTATCAGTTATCAGTTATCAGTTATCAGTTATCAGTTATCAGTTATCAGTTATCAGTTATCAGTTATCAGTTATCAGTTATCAGT
>NZ_JADBTZ010000120.1:0-11648 GCF_020245885.1 Microcystis sp. M165S2
ACCACATTTAGGACAACGAAATATTGAAGCTGGTGAATCTTTTGTTAGAAGATTATGTTCTAAATCTTCATCGCCATCCAACCAAAATTTAATAATCCCAGAGAAGATTTTGATAAAAACAGCAATCATAAAAAGCAAATTATTGACATTTATCAGGTAATTATTTTTATTAGTCAATATTCTACACAACTCAGGCTAGATAAGCAAGGTAGCTCACCACTACTATCGGATCACTACTCGGTGTGTTACTTTTTGTTCTGTTAGATCTCGCCGCCGATTTGAGATTACTGATCAGGGGAGAGATGCCTTATCTGTTCATTTTGCGATCGAGTCTCGGGCTAATCAGTTCTTTGCTATAACCCGCGCTGGGTAACACGCGGGTTAAAATGACAATTTGGTATCAACATTATACCGTTATCATTTGGACTGGTTATTCAGTGTACGATCAACCACCCGCTAAAAATCCCTTTTTTGTCAGGAAAAAATTGAGCAGCGACCCCGAAATAGTGGTAATAGTATTGAAGGAGTGGTCTTAAAAGTGATGATATGACTGACCAGAATGGCGTGTTAGTAGAAGAACAAAGCGAGGATATTACCCGTAAGATGAGTCAATTAGCCACCGAGTCGCCGAAAAATCAATTACAAATCCTGACACAATTAGCCGGGGCCGGAGAAGTTGGCCTAACTGTATTAAGAGATTTTTTGTTGGCCAAGCAGCCCACTCCTGTTAATCTGGTGACAGGTAAGGCTTATCAATTGCTATACCAAGATAATAGCGATCAGAGCAAGGAATTTTTAGCTAATTATTTCCCCACGGGTGTTGTTCCCCTCGATAGTGCTAAAGGTATCGATTATCGACTTTTACAGGAATTATTGGCTAAACAGGATTTTCAAACTGCTGATAGTCTCACCCGTCAAAAACTCTGTGAATTAGCAGGAGAAGGAGCAATACAGAGGAAATGGGTCTATTTTACGGAAGTAGAAGCTTTTCCCGGTGTAGATATTCAGACTATTGATCATCTTTGGTTAGTTCATTCGGAAGGAAAATTCGGTTGGTCGGTACAGCGCAAATTATGGCTCGGTGTCGGTCAAGATTTCCCGAAACTCTGGCCGAAAATTGGCTGGAAAAATGGCAATAATTGGACAAAATACCCCCAAGAATTTATCTGGGATTTAAGCGCTCCCGTGGGTCATTTACCCCTGTTAAATCAACTGCGCGGGGTGAGAGTGGCTGCCTCTTTATTCTCCCATCCCGTCTGGAGTGAAAAATAGATTAGCGATAGTAAAAATCGTAGTTTTTTAGGGCATTCAGTCGGGCTAAATTGAGACGATAATGATAACCTAGTCTTTTTTGGAGAGGTTGCCAAAAATCTTTTTTAATGGGAGGTTGATAACTGACATCAAGGTGATTGCTTTTGTTTTTGAGGATTAACCAAGCTTCACTGATATCTACTGTCCACCCGACTTTTGCTGCCGCTAGTCCCATAATACTGCCTTCGCCACTGTGCCTTCCTTTCATTTCTAAATAGAGTGCTATCTTCCCCCAAAAATGCAAAAACTCTTGCTCTTTCCCTCCATCTCTAGTGACTATAAATAAAGACTCTCCAATCCAATTTACTTGTTCACTCGGAATTCCTAGTTTTTCAGAAACCCTGATTAAATTAGGTAAATCCCGAGGACGATATTTTTTATTATGCTCAACCATACTCTGATGACAACCAACGATACCTGGAGTAAAATCAAGATTGTCTGGTAATGATTCTATTAGTCTTGTATCCGCATCGATAAAGATAGCTGTCGGAAATAATTTTAAACTTTCAGCCAAGACAAAGCGTTTATCATTATAACAGTGCAAAATTCCTTTTTGATTATGCTTGAAGGCAATAACATTCGGAACATTATCAAAATACTGAGGGGCATCAGTTCCCACCACGATCTTGATCTGAGGAGCGTATTTTTGTAAATCTTCAGCCAAAGTTTTAGTTAATTGCTGATACTTTTCTCTAAGAGCTAAAGTACAAAAACAGAAATTTTCTGTCGGCTCGGAAGAATTCATAATAGATTACTGGTATCTAGAATTGTTGCCCCCAGTGTATCAGCTTTCTACATTTTCGGGACGATTTCCTCTAAGGCCGCTTCTAGATTAGGATAACGATAGTCAAAACCGAGCGCTTGTGTGGCTTTTGGCAGCACTTCTTGACCTTCTAAGACGATTTTTGCTCCTTCTCCCAAGAGAATTTCGAGGGCAAAATCTGGCACTGGCAACCAAGAAGGACGATTCATTACTTCCCCTAAAATCTGACAGAATTCCTTCATCCGGACGGGATTGGGTGCAGTAGCGTTGAAAGTGCCGCTAATTTCTGGGCGATCGAGACAATAGATAATTAAATTAATTAAATCATCCCGATGAATCCAAGAAAACCACTGACGACCGCTGCCAATCGGTCCGCCGGCAAACAGTTTGA
This sequence comes from Microcystis sp. M165S2, assembly GCF_020245885.1. Lineage (NCBI taxonomy): Bacteria > Bacillati > Cyanobacteriota > Cyanophyceae > Chroococcales > Microcystaceae > Microcystis > Microcystis sp. M165S2. The sequence goes on from NZ_JADBTZ010000120.1 coordinate 2,466, forward strand.
AGGGTGGGATCATTTTCCCTAAAGCACCCCCATTGCCTAAAACAATACCCGTGCGAAGAATGACTAAACGAGTGCCGTAATCTTTAACTTTTTGGGCGGCTTTTTCCCACTTTTTACAGACATCTGCCAGAAAATCGTCACCGGGAGGGCTATTTTCGTCAAAACTAGCGGTTTCACTGGTTCCATAGTAACCGATCGCCGAGGAGTTAATTAAAACTTTCGGTTTCTGGTCCGCCAGTGCGGTCGCAACGCGCTCGCTACGCGAGATCGCCTCGACAATTTTCTCGGTGCCGATTTCCCGACTAGCGACGATTGCCTGTTTTGCTTCACCGGTCCAGCGTTCCGAAATCGGTTCTCCCGCTAGATTAATCACCGCGTCACATCCGGAAATCTCTTTTTGCCAATCCCCCGATTCTGTGGCGATATAGGGAATAATCTCTATCTTAGGATAGATTGACTTTGGGTAAATTCTTCGGGTTTTATCGGGATTGCGCGTCAAAATTAGGATGTCATCGTCGCGATCATAGAGTTTGACCACTAACCGACTACCCACAAATCCCGTCGCCCCAGTAATCGCTATTTTCATGGTTTCTTGACTAAATTTATCCTTATTTTAGCTCGTTTTTAACTATCAGAATTCAGGAGTCGGTTGTCAGTCCCGATGAAAAAATTTTCACCCCCACAGATGAAAGAGGTTTCCTTCCCTACACCCCACACCCTACACCCCACACCCCACTCCCCATCACCCCACTTCTCACTTATCCTGATACCCCATCCCGTTGGCTGCCGCATAACGATTCATAAAGCGCAGAAAACGCTCCCAGTGTTCATCGGTGATTTCAAAACCACATTCTACCCGTTGAATTTCATCCCCTTCATCTCCTCCAAAGATAAACTTAGTCGAGTTGGGAATAACTATAATCACTCCTTCCTCATCGGTGAGACGGAGATCGCCGTAGGTACGGGTGGTGAAACTTTGGAAACGTTCGATCGCTTTCAGGGTTTTAAAAGTCATCAGGACATTGCGAATCCCGGTACTTTTATTTTTGCGGAGACTAACACCGCTTAATTCTTCTGATAAACCGACAAAAAACTCGATCGTGGGAGTGTTCATGGGTGTGGGTATAAAATTTTAGTTATTGATTTTCTCTTAATTACTTTTGATGGGAAAAAAGTAGTTCATGACTACTAAGTAAAGTAACCATGAACCGAAAAACAAGCTATTCCGCTTCTCCACCTTGGATTTTGAGGAGAAGAAAACCCCAAGCTAATCCGACGAGGACGAGAACGATCGCCACGATCGCCCCATTAAATAACATACTTTCTGCGGTCATGGTGATTGCTCCTGAGCCTACAATAATCGATCAACAGATCAATGGTATTTTAACCTACGAAGGCGATCGACTGCAGCCAGACTAGGGCAAAATTGCGGGGAAAAATCGGCAAATAAATTTGAGAACTTTCTTAGTATATATGTTCTAGTAAGCCCGCCCCTCTCCTCAAGGAAGGATGCTCAACCCCATGCTAGATATTTTTAATAATATCTTTATATTTGCCGCCGCTACTTTGTGTTAACGTTTTATCTGATTAATTCTCCACTTATACTAGAAAAATTAAGTATTGATAACTATTGGTGATGACTGGTAAAAAATCATTTATGCTCAAGATCAAGTTAATATTATTTTTAGGTTTGTTGCTGCTGAGTTGTCAATCGACTAATCTCAATGGTAATAATAGTTCGATGGCTCAGATTACGACTGAGAATCAAGGGCAAATATTACCGATCACGGCCAAAGCAAATATTAATGGTGAGATGATTGAGTTAGAAGTGGCTCAAACCCCGGAACAACAGGCCAAGGGTTTAATGTATCGCTCGTCTTTGGAGAAAAATCGCGGTATGCTATTTCCCTTTGCACAACCTCTGATGGCAGGGTTTTGGATGAAAAATGTCTCGATTCCTCTAGACATGATTTTTCTAAAAGATGATATAGTAAAAGCAGTTTTGCTGAATGTCCCCCCTTGTGCTGTGGATCCTTGTCCTGTCTATGGGCCAAACACCATGGTTAATCAAGTGATCGAACTAGCTGGGGGTCGAGCGAAAGAATTAGGAGTGAAAGAAGGAGATAAAATTAAGATTGAGTCTATCTCAAGACCTTGATTTTTGAAAATGGTGTTAACTTTCTTATAGAAGGTGTCCCTTGTCTGGAAATATAAGTATGGCTTTTAGAAGCTATTACGCATTTATACTGTTTAAAATCTAACCATATCGATTAAGATTTTTATAGTCTATCAAGTCATAGATTGAATAATCTTTACCCTTGCTATAGATTAAACAGAGACAAAATTCTGCTCGATCTAACGGGACTATCTTAAGAGAGCCAGCGATTTTTAGGAAAGCGCTCTCTATCATCGAGATAGCTTAGATACAGAAAAAACGGTCGCGAGACTAACTGTCCTTGAAACCGATCAGGTAGTGTTTTGTTAAAATCACGAGATATACTATACTATTGAGGAAAAAAATCCCCCTATGTCCACGATTGCCTATTCCCAATTCCGACAATTTCTACAAGAGGAATTGTCCCTTCCCCAAGAATCGATCGCTATGGCCGAGCGCTCGATCCAATCTGATAAAATTCATTTACCGATGATTCTCTGGCAGTACGGTTTAGTGACCTTGGAACAATTAGACAAAATTTATGATTTTCTCGAAGAGGTAGTATAATCTTGCAATTGCTGACTATTGACAAGGAGAATAATTGCCATGGCTGCTCATAGTTTCTGGCACAGTTTGAAAATTCCGATCCCAAAAACTACCAATCATCCCTTGAGAAGTGGGTTATTTAAACCCACTTTTTTAATAACTATACAATTGAAAATTATCGATTAACTGCTCAGTCCATGAAACCCCATGACCAATTTGCCAAAAATTACCTTGAACAATTACTTTCTCCCTTGGGAACCGTCGAAATCAGCAAAGAAGTCAGCGACGAAACCCGACAGATAGATTTATTTTTTTCCCCCAATGCCGAGCAAAACCGCAATTATCTGGGATTATTAGGCAGAATTGTCCTTAATACTGTCTTAATTGAACCCTATCGCAATCCTCCCAACCGTAGCGAGATTCGCAATTGTTTAGCGAAACTTTTGACAATTTTGTCCGAACTGCAAAGACAAGCTAAACGAGAAAATCAGAGCTACAATGAAGACAATGCCCCTCGTTTGTGGATTTTATCCCCTTCCGCTGGTATCACTGTTTTAGAAGGATTTGGGGCAAAATTAGACCCAGATTGGCCAGAAGGAGTCTATTTTTTTCCCTCGCTTTATCGCACGGCAATTATCGCTATTAATCAATTGCCTGTGACTCCTGAGACTCTTTGGTTAAGACTATTAGGACGGGGAAAAACTCAAGACCAAGCGGTGCGAGAATTGTTAGAATTACCTCAAGGTAATGCTTTCCGGGAAATGGAAATAAATAACATCCTAGAAACTGAGGATAGAGAGGTGTTTATGACCTTATCTCAAACCTATCAGGAATGGAAGGAAGCAACTAAACGGGAAGGACGACAGGAAGGACGACAGGAAGGACGACAGGAAGGACGACAGGAAGGACGACAGGAAGGACGACAGGAAGGACGACAGGAAGCAAAACTGGAATCTATTCCCCGTTTGCTTGCTTTGGGTTTAAGTGTGGAACAAATCGCTCAAGCTTTGGATTTAGACTTAGAACAAGTCCGACAAGCTATTCAGGAAACTCCATGAAACCCCATGACCAATTTGCCAAAAATTACCTTGAACAATTACTTTCTCCCTTGGGAATCGTCGAAATCAGTAAAGAAGTCAGTGACGAAACCCGACAGATAGATTTATTTTTTTCCCCCAATCCCGAACCAAACCGCAATTATCTGGGATTATTAGGCAGAATTGTCCTTAATACTGTCTTAATTGAACCCTATCGCAATCCTCCCAACCGTAGCGAGATTCGCAATTGTTTAGCGAAACTTTTGACGATTTTGTCCGAACTGCAAAGACAAGCTAAACGAGAAAATCAGAGCTACAATGAAGACAATGCCCCTCGTTTGTGGATTTTATCCCCTTCCGCTAGTCTGACTCTTTTAGAAGGATTTGGGGCAAAATTAGACCCAGATTGGCCAGAAGGAGTCTATTTTTTTCCCTCGCTTTATCGCACGGCAATTATCGCTATTAATCAATTGCCTGTGACTCCTGAGACTCTTTGGTTAAGATTATTGGGACGGGGAAAAACTCAAAACCAAGCGGTGCGAGAATTGTTAGAATTACCTCAAGGTAATGCTTTCCGGGAAAATGTACTGGAATTATTAATTAGTTGGCGGGTTAGTATGGAAATAAATAACATCCTAGAAACTGAGGATAGAGAGGTGTTTATGACCTTATCTCAAACCTATCAGGAATGGAAGGAAGCAACTAAACGGGAAGGACTCGAACAAGGACTAGAGCGAGGACTAGAGCGAGGAAAACTAGAGGCTAAACTGGAATCTATTCCCCGTTTGCTTGCTTTGGGTTTAAGTGTGGAACAAATCGCTCAAGCTTTGGATTTAGACTTAGAACAAATCCGACAAGCGGCGCGAGAGTAAAGGTGGAGAGTTAAAACGCAAAAATGCCACAATGGATAAAATAGGCATTTTCTGACTAACTGACATCTTCTATGAGTAACCACCTAAGCGGAAGCGAGATTCGCCAGCGATTTTTAGACTTTTTTGCGGCCAGAAACCATAAAATTCTCCCTAGTGCCTCTCTAGTCCCAGAAGACCCCACCGTTTTGCTGACTATTGCGGGAATGCTCCCTTTTAAACCGATTTTCTTAGGGCAAAAGACCCCAGAATTTCCCCGCGCTACCACTTCCCAAAAATGTATTCGCACCAACGATATCGAAAATGTCGGCCGGACTGCTAGACATCATACTTTTTTTGAGATGTTGGGCAATTTTAGCTTTGGTGATTATTTTAAAGAACAAGCGATCGCCTGGGCCTGGGAATTGTCCACAGAAGTTTTTGACCTTCCCCCGGAAAGATTAGTCGTTAGTGTCTTTAGGGAGGATGAGGAAGCTTTCGCTATCTGGCGCGATAAAATCGGTATTCCTGCCCATCGTATCCAAAAAATGGGCGAAGAGGATAACTTTTGGGTATCGGGTCCCACGGGTCCCTGTGGTCCCTGTTCGGAAATTTACTACGATTTTCACCCAGAATTAGGGGATAAAACCATCGATTTAGAGGATGATAGCCGTTTTATCGAGTTTTATAACCTCGTCTTCATGCAGTATAACCGCGACGCGGATGGCAATCTGACACCCCTAGCGAATAAAAATATCGATACGGGGATGGGTTTGGAACGGATGGCGCAAATACTGCAAAAAGTCGCCAATAACTACGAAACTGACCTAATTTTCCCGATTGTCGCCGAAGCGGCCCGGTTAGCAGCGATAGACTACCAGAAAGCGGACGAAAAAACGAAAGTTTCCCTAAAAGTCATCGGCGATCATGTGCGTTCGGTAGTACACATGATAGCGGATGGTATCTCAGCATCGAATACTGACAGAGGTTACGTCCTGCGTCGTCTGATTCGGAGAGTAGTACGGCACGGGCGTTTAATCGGTATTGAAGGTCAATTTATCACCAAAGTGGCGGAAGTTGCGATCGCTCTTTCCGAGTCCGTCTATGGCAATGTTCGGGAACGAGAAACGGTGATCAAGGCAGAATTAGAGCGAGAGGAAGCGAGATTTTTAGAAACCCTAGAAAGAGGCGAGAAACTGCTCGAATCGATTCTAGAAAAAGAAAAAAGCCAGATTTCGGGAGTCGATGCCTTTACCCTTTATGATACCTATGGCTTCCCCCTCGAACTCACTCAAGAAATCGCCGAGGAGCAGGGTTTAAGCGTCGATACGGCGGGTTTCGAGCAAGAAATGAAAAAACAGCAGCAAAGATCAAAAGCCGCCCACGAAACCATAGATTTGACGGTACAGGGCAGTTTAGATAAGCTGGCGGAACATATTCACCCGACGGAATTTCTCGGTTATACGGATTTGCAAGCAACCGCAACAGTAACGGCAGTTTTGGTCGCCGGTAAAACGGTGGAATCGGCCGCATCAGGCACTGAGGTGCAGGTAGTTCTCGATAAAACCCCTTTTTATGCCGAATCGGGTGGACAAATCGGTGACAAGGGTTATTTAACCGGCGATAATCTGGTTATCCGCGTTGAGGATGTGCAGAAAGAATCGGGGATTTTTATCCATTTTGGTCGGATTGAGCGGGGAATTGTCACCACTGGCGATACAATTAATGCTCAGATCGATCGCTCCTGTCGTCGTCGCGCCCAAGCTAATCATACCGCCACCCATCTGCTACAATCGGCCCTGAAAAAGCTTGTCGATGGGGGGATTTCCCAAGCAGGTTCCCTCGTCAATTTCGATCGCCTCCGTTTTGATTTTAACTGTCCTCGTCCCCTGACTAGCGCTGAATTGCAACAGGTGGAAGAACAGATTAACACTTGGATTGCCGAAGCGCATGACACCGAGATAGCGGTGATGGGATTGGAAGAAGCGAAGCAGAAGGGAGCTATTGCCATGTTTGGCGAGAAATACGGCTCAGAAGTGCGAGTCATCGATATTCCTAGCGTTTCTATGGAATTATGCGGGGGAACTCACGTTAAAAATACCGCCGAGATCGGTTTATTTAAAATCATCTCCGAGACGGGAATCGCCGCGGGAATTCGTCGCATCGAAGCGGTGGCCGGCCCTGCCGTGTTAGCATACCTGAATGAACGGGATCAGGTGGTGCGGGACTTGTGCGATCGCTTTAAGGTCAAACCTCTGGAAATTCCCGATCGCATTACGGCCCTACAATCAGAGTTAAAGGGGACACAAAAGCAGTTAGAAACGATTAAACAGGAGTTAGCCCTAAATAAATCGGATGCTTTGCTATCTCAAGCCGAATCTATCGGCGAATTTAAGCTATTAGTCGCTTCTTTGGGCGATATTGATGCTAATGCTTTGATGGCCGCAGCCGAAAGACTACAGCAAAAATTAGGGGAAGGGGCAGTGGTTTTGGCCTCGACTCCCGCAGCTGATAAAGTGAGTTTAGTGGCCGCTTTTAGTCCCCAGGTGATTAAAGATCGGGGTTTACAAGCGGGTAAATTTATCGGTGCGATCGCTAAAATCTGCGCTGGTGGTGGTGGTGGTCGTCCCAATTTAGCTCAAGCTGGGGGACGGGATGCTAGTAAGTTAAGCGAAGCTTTAGCTAAGGCCAAAAGTCAGTTAACTAGCAGTTTACAATAGTTTTAAGGGTGGACATTTTGTCCACCTTTAAAAAATTAGTTATTCTCTCGGTGTGATTGGTAAAAATAATATGGAACTACTGATCAAGAATTTGGGATCAATTAGAAATAATAATCAAGCTATAGATTTAACTAAGAAGTTTTACACTTTTATTGGCTACAATAATAGTGGCAAAACCCTAGTTTCTCAGCTTTTATGGACAATTTTTAATCATGACAATATTAGAAAGTTTTACGAAAATACCCAAATTGATTCTTTAGGAATTGACTCGGAAAAACCTATTAAAAAAATTACGATCAATCAAGAATTAATCGATGAGATTCTCAATAAATTTAGCCAGTTTATTGAAAAAGAAGTTGTTAATACTTATAATCTTGATGCCAGTATTAAAGAAACGATTATTGGTTCCAATAAATTAATTTTTCAAGCAAATATCAAAGAATTTAAAGAGACGAAATTTAAAACAACTTTTTTGATTAGTGTTCCAGGAAATAATGATCTGGAGTATTTACAGATTAGCAAGGGCAAAGGTAGCCTAACAATAAATATAAAAGAACCTAATATACCTGAGAAAGTATTTGATAAAATACCCAGAGACTTTTTTGAGAGAGCTAAACCATCCAAGGAATCAGTAATTATTTCGTCAATAATAAGAGTGCTTTTGTCTCAGACACAAGATACTTTTTTTATCCCCGCTAGTCGTAGCTTTTTCCCTGTTTTCTACCAGTACATTTATGAGATAGAGAGAAATAAAAGAAGTGAGTATAATCGTCGATTGCAAGAATTAATAGAAAATATTGATGATGATGTTGATACTAATAAAAATATATTATTCAAACGTCTTCAAGAACAATTACCCAAAAGGTCTTATACAGAACCAATGAATAAGGTGATTGAGTCGCTTTATTCTCTCAATACCAAGAAAGAAATTAATTCAGTTTATAATTCTCTGATTGAAAAGATGAGCGGATTAATGGGAGGAGAAATCACGGTTTCTAGTCTGGAATCGATCGCACCTATTCAATTTTCTTTTAAATTCGATGAAACCAAAGATTTACCGATGTATTTAGCTTCATCTTCGGTAAATCAATTGACTCTCTTGTATCTTTATCTCAAATATTGGGCCAAGGAAAAAAACAATTTTTTGATGATAGATGAACCAGAAGTTAATTTGCATCCCGAAAATCAAATTCGCTTAATGGATATTTTAGTTCAATTTGTCACCGAGCATGATAATCGAGTTTTAATCACCACCCATAGCCCGATTTTAACCGATATTCTCAACAATTATGTTTATCTTCATACCTTAAAAAGTTATGATGTTGATGTCACAAAAATTATTGAAGATAATCAATTAAAAAATTTAAATCCAGAAATTTCAATTGCTAAAGAAGACTTAGGAGTTTACTTTTTCACGGGTGATAAAATTATTGATTATGGAACCAGTCAATATGGTGTTTATTTTCGTAACTTTAAAGAAGTTATCAACTCTGTGCAGAAATCTGGAGAAATTTTAACCAACCATATCTATTTAGCAGAGAATGAGTAAGTCTAACTCAAAAAAAGAAATATTTTCCCTTAGACAAGAGTTTCACCAAGCTTTAGAAAAATGGGATTTTATTCAAGAAATATCCCTTAGTCAGGATGCTTGTATTGAAATTCAAGAAACAAATAAGAGCGAGTTAAAGAAAGTAGTTATTAATCACTTACAGTTATCGTCTAAAAATGACAAAAATAGGTTCTTCGTTACTTGGTATGGTTCCATAGGGGGGCATAAATTGACTAAATCCTTATCCGGCAAGAGACTTAATTGATTAGTTCGCTCTAGATCAAAAACAATTGACAAAAATCGCCAAATGCCTTTCTAGCATAAGGGT
>NZ_JADBTZ010000121.1:0-10941 GCF_020245885.1 Microcystis sp. M165S2
CGAGCGCGGCTGGTTATGGTGCGAAACCTTAGGCTATTGGTTGGGAACTTGGGAGGGGACTATTGACCGAGAAACGGCAATTTGGGCGAGATTTTATGACCCGGAAGGCAATTTAATCCCCTTGCCAGAAGAAGCGGCACAAGAGCAAGCGGCTGCGGCACAGGAGCAAGCGGCCGCAGCACAAGAGCAATTAAATGCTACTCAGCAAGCTCTGGAAGCGGAAAGACAGCGTTCTCAGCGTCTGGAGGCTCGTTTGCGGGAAATGGGGATAGATTCATAGTACATTTGTACGGAATGATGAGGGTGGGGAGATAGGGAAATGGCGTGATCTAAACCCTGAGAAATTCTGTAAACTTCGATCAAAAGCCGCGTAAATTCTGTATTTTCTCTGGAAGTCTTAGATATAGCTTTTAAAATTGTGATCGTAGCGGCAAGCTAATCCAGATCAATTAAACTTCTTCCTCACTCCCGACTTTGTTAGTACCATGAAACCTAACTCTGGCCGTAAACGGTTATTATCCCTGATATCTGCTGTTTCTTGTGGCTCCCTCTTGATTTTATCCCCTCTAGCCCAGAGAGCGCAAGCAGACGATATTACGGATGCCTTAGAAGCGGTAATTGAATATACGGCTCAATTACACCAGATCAATTTTAAGTATTTGTTAAACGATGGCCCGATAACCACTCCCTGCGGCGTAATTTCCCTAGCGGCTTTCTGCACTGTAGATAATACAGTCTATGTCAATCTCAAGCAAGTTACTGGTATTAGCGATAATCCTTTATTTCCCCTTTACGCCGTCGCTCACGAGGCCGCTCACGCTGTTCAGTGGAATCGGGGTATCGGTGGCATCGATGAAGGTGGGATGAGCATCGGCATTGAATTACAGGCCGATTGTCTAGCGGGAGATACCCTTTCCTGGTTATTTACCGAAGCGAGAGGTTTATCCAAACAGGATTATATAATAGCGGGAAAACTTCTAGGGGAAGCGGCCTCGGAAGTGGGCGATTTTGAAGCTCCTAATCGCTCCCACGGGACACCGCAACAGCGAGGTGATTCGGTCTTACAAGGATTCTACGGGGAAAATCATGAAGCTTGTATGCGTTAGCTAACAATCAAGGCTATATTTCCCCTAGAATGCCTAAAAAAGCTTAAAAAACTACTGTAACCCTAACCAAGATAACAGACCTTGGCCAGTTAGATACTCGATCAACAGGGTGATCACAAAACCAATCATAGCGGCTCTACCGTTGAGGCGCTCGGCATAGTCATTAAAGCCAAATTTGGGATCTTCTAATTTGGGGGTTTGAGTCGGTTGTGGTTCAGTCATGATCTTTACAGTCCGTTTACATTTCTTTACTATTCTAGCGGAGTTAGAAGTTAGGTTGTAACTAATTTCTAACTCCTCTCTATTTGCCCTAATCTCGACCGTTAAGGGCGATCAAAAGGCGCAGAATAAAGATAAATAGGTTGATATAGGTCAAATACATCGATAAAGCAGCGCTGAGATACTGTTCATCTCTGTAGGTACGGGGCAAGATGTAAAAGTCCACCACTGCCGAGCCGGCAAACAAGAAAACCCCGATGCCAGAAATAGCGATTTCTAACCAGGTGGGAGTAGCGCCACCAAAGATAGAGAAAATTAGCTGACCAATGAGAACAATAAAGAGAGCGAGAATACCGATGCTAACGGTTTTAGTCAGGGCTAAACCATCTTTTTCCGACAGATTCGAGCCGATATTCCGTCCCAACACAAAAGCAATGCCGCAACCGAGGGCAGCAATTGCCACTCCTCGCAAACCAACACCGGAAGTACCTAAGGCCACATAGACGATTCCACTGAGAGTATAGCCAGAAAGAAGACTATAGAGAGTCAGGAGGGGCAGAGCAGTGCCTGTATTGCCTTTTTCCGCAGTATTACGGGCGACAAAAAATAAAATAATCTCGGCAATCAGAGCGACAAAGAAAGTCGGGAAAAAAATCTGGGGATAGGATTGGATCACACCTAAACCGCCATAGGTTCCCACCGCAGTTAAAATTAGACCGCCACCGAGATAGGGCAGAGCCTTGGGGATAACATTAGGGCCGATAAGTGCTTGGCTTTTGGCCTCGCGTAAAGCTTGACGAAAGTTACTGGTATTACTCATGGTGACTAGGTTCGAGATACTTGTCTCAATCAATCTTGTTAAACAGAAACTATTCTTGATTAGTTTGTCAAGAATGCCGAATAGTTGGCCGAGAAGAAAGAAAGTTTTCCCCTCAAGCACAATTACCTCTTGATTGTAACGAAAAGACTGGTGATCGAGCTAGAAGCCACAGTTTTCACCCCCCTTGACCGCTCAAGTCACCCTAAACAGAAGCCCGATTCAAGGCGATAATGTACCGTAAACTGGATATTTCCTGTTTTCATTAACTACAATCTTCAGAGTATCCCCTGACCTAAAGCCAAACCTGTCACCAACATTCCTAACACTAGAAAAGGCTGGGCGCTGGCTTGATATTTGACATCATTTTTGAGCGGATCCCGCAGAAAATACATATCTTGGAAAGTGATCTGAGGGATAATTAATAACAGTAAAATAGCGGCATAAAGATTCTGATGAATACTAATCAGATAACCCGCAATTCCTGCTTGAAAAACATCGATCATAATCACGCAAATCCAAGCCGAGGTGGTAATTCCAAACATAACTGGTAAGGATTTTAAGCCTAATTTTTCGTCACCTTCCACACTTTTAAAGTCGTTAACTACGGCAATGCCTAACCCCGCTAGACTATAGATGAGGGTTAGGATCATAATTGTCCAATTTAACTGACCAAAAAGGGCGTGACCAGCCCACCAAGGTAATGCTATATAACTAGCACCGAGGGCATAATTTCCCAGCCAACCATTTTGTTTTAATTTTAAGGGTGGCGCTGAATAAATATAGGCGATAAAAGAACCAAATAGGGTTAAACAGAGCATGATCGGGAAATCATGACCGGCCCAGCGATCGAGAAGATAAGCTATTCCTAACCCACCCGCTAATAAAACCAAAATCTGGCCGACTACTTGCGGAATAGAAATTGCCCCCGAAGGAATTGGACGATAGGGTTCATTAATTGCATCGATTTCTCGATCGTAAAAATCATTTAAAGTTTGGGTATAACCGGTCATCAATGGACCGGAAAGTAACATACAGGTGGCCGCTTTTAAGACATCTTCTAAAGACCAAGTATAATTCCCCGATGAAGCTGCCCCACAGACAACCCCCCAAATCAGGGGAATCCAAGTGATCGGCTTCATCAATTGTAAGCGGATTTTCCAGAGGGAAGTTTCTGCCGATGAGGCCCCTTTCATGCCCAATAATTGGCGAGTTTTGGCCGCTCGATCGTCCTTGTTTTCTATCTCGGTGTTCGACATAATCCTTTAAAAAGAAATAATTAAGTAACCGTCTTGGAATTTTGCCCCTTTTACCGCTCGTCCGGTTAGAGGCGGTGGTACATCAATATTACGCCGTTGATCCCCAGCTTCGATGGTTAATTCTGGACCCGATTGCGTCAGTTTTACCTGTTTTTTCTCGAATCCGGGTAAATAAACCTTGACCTGACCGGCTGCCGTATCGATTATTAACGGTTTGGGCGGCTGCACCGTGAGAAAATTGGGTAACTCGGCGATTAACTCCTGCCAATCTTCTCCTTGACGGTCGGGTAAAATTGCGGCCGGCAGCGGTGCAAAATCTTCCGTGGCACTCTGACAGCGATTAAAAATCACTCCCCCCACATTTAAACCGATTTGCTGCGCCCCACCCCAAAGATATTTAGCGTCTGCGATCGCAATTGGATCGTCATTGGTGACTAGATAGGCTAAAACTCGCCGAGGATTAGCTAAAGCGGAGCGTCCCTCGTCTAAAATGTTATTATCGGCTTTCTGACCTAAACCGTCGGGATTAAAGGAGAAATTGAGCACGGCAGCGGCGATCGGTTGGAAAAAGGGAGACAGGGTGCGACCAATCTCAGAATCGCTGAAAACCTGCCGAAAACGCCGTGAATACCAGCTGCCCACCTCTGGAATCCCCAACATTCGCAGGCTGTTGATATCTCCGCTGCCGTCGTAGATGATGACATCGTAATTGCCGCTTTTATCCTGTTCGCGCAGGAAATTTAAAGCCAGAGCTTGGTCCATCCCGGGTAAAATGCCCAACTCTTGACCATAAACATTTTTCAAGGTGGGAGAACGCAAATACTGCTTTTCTAATTCCTTGACTTCTTCCCAACTTTTTTCTAGTAAATGGGTACTACTAAGCTGGACAACCGAGAGATTAGGCGCAATTTCGGTAATGGAGGAGCTAGGGGAGGCCTTGAGGAGTAATCCCCAAGCAGGACCAGAATCTTGACCGATCAAGAGAACTTTTGACCCCAGACCAGCCATTTTTTTTGCCGCAGCGATCGCTATTGTACTGCGACCGCTGCCCCCCTTGCCCAAAAAGGTCAAAATTAAGGACATAGTTAATTCCTAAGCGTTGTATTTAGATGAGTTTGAGTTCATCCTCAAAAAACCAAGTAGCGGTCTTATCATCGAACTGGACAACAGCACCAACACCGCTGCCATCGGTCATCTTAAAATTTTTGATGACACCCACTTTACCTAATTTACCCGCTACATCCGAGTTAACGCGGTCTCTTAAGCGACAGACCTTGACTTTTTGCCCGATTTCCATTACTTCCACAGTTTTAATAAGACGATAATTCAATAAACCAATCCTAAGTTTAATATAAATTCGTGTAAGATAAACCCCCCCAATGCTCTTCAGTTATTGGTCGTTTTAAGATCATCTGCACTTAGCGATCATATGTACTAAGTGATCGGACAAAATCAACTTCTTGCTTAGGATAGGCAAAAGGGAAAAGGCAATAGGCAATAGGTAGTTAGGGTCTGCTGAATAAATCTAAAAACCTTGTTGGGTAAAACTTTTAGACTTTTTGTCAATCAAAAAGTACTGGATATGGGAGTGATCGGGGGGAAATTTAGGCACTTTTTCCCTGAAAATTAGGTAATTGACCCCCTCAAAATGGTTAAAACCCTACACCCCACACCCTACTCCCCACACCCTACTCCCAAGAAAAACTTTTTGCCGCAAACCCTAGTTAGATATGTGCAATTAATTGTGTCTAGCTACTCAAAAAAGGGGTTTTATTTGGTTTCTGGGGCAGGATTTTGCAGATTTTCTAGTTGTTCCCTTTGCTTGCGTTTAAACTCCTCGGCCGCTTCGTTGATATTATTGCGAGTATCTTCCTGAAATTCCGATCCGTCCCGGCTACGGCGAAAATTACTATTATGAATCAAGTCTAAAGGATTAAAACCACCGAGACTATCCCTGCCATCGGAACTACGTTCATTTTTTTGATAATCCGGTTGACTGGGGTTCAAGCTTTGAGCTAACACTTGCGGATTAAAATCAGCTCCGATTAATAAAATAGTAGCTAGGAATAAAGACGATTTGATTAACATTTTTTGAGTATTCATAATCTAACTAACTCCTCAGAAAATTATCTGGTTTTTGGTTGTGAGAAAGTTGCCAGCTTTTCAGTAATCAGTGAAATAAGAACTGTTTACTGATAGATAACTGATCAGACAATTTGAGCAACATTTTTTGAGTATTCATAATCTAACTAACTCCTCAGAAAATTATCTAGTTTTTGGTGGTCAGAAAGTTACAGGCTTTTCAGTGAACAGTAAACTGATAACTGATAACTGATAACTGATAACTGATAACTGATAACTGATTTAAGCAAAACGACGACGAAGTAAGGGCTGAATTGCCAAAAGGATTAGCAGATCAAAAGCTAAGAGCAGGCCTAAAACTGTCAAGAAATTGAGGTCAAGCCAAGGGGTTTGTAAGACTATGCTATCAAAAGACCAGTGCTGATTGAAATAAATATAACGGATCGGTTCGATCGCATAGGTAAGAGGGTTGAGACTAGCGATTACTTTTAACCAATCTGCCATAAAGTTTAAGGGAGCGAGGGCGGTACTGGCAAATAAAAGCGGTAAATTGGTGACGAAAATGACGGCGATTAATTCGATATGTCCGGGTAGAGCAAAGGTTAAACTGAGACTTAAGGCAGTCATACCCAAAACTATTAGGAACACAATCAAAGCGATCGCACCTAATCCGGCTAAACTGGGCAATCCTGCTCCTAAAAAGGCACTAGCGGCCACGATCGAGGCGGTTTGGATGAAACTGAGGGCGATAATATAGATGGTAGAAGCGGCCACGATCGAGTAACGAGTGGTTAAAGGCGCTACCAAGAGACGGTTAAGAAAGCCAAATTCTCGATCGAACATTACCGGCAAACCGGCATTTAGGGCCCCAGAAAAAGCGGTAAAGACAATCACCCCGGGGGCGAGAAATTTAGCATAACTGAGATCGTTGCCGAATAGACCCTGGGGGGCATTATAAAACAATGCCCCAAATAAAATCAGCCACATAAATGGCTGAATTACCCCCGCGATTAGGGTTGAAGGACGACGTTGTAATTGGATGAACAGACGTTTAGTCATGGCCAGAGTTTCTTGCAGAAATTCCCCTAGCACATTTCCCCCATCGTCCACCGTTGCTCCTCTAGTGGGATTGGGGGCTAAACTAGCTTTTAAGGAAGAAGGTGTGATGGTTTGGCTCATGAAATATTTACCTCGAAAGGGAAGGATTTAGGTAGAGATTTTGGGATTGTCACTCTCAATCCCTGGCAAGCTGACAGTTCTATTTTAAAGTGAACAGAAGGATAAGTAGTCGTGCAAAATTAATTTCCTAGTGAAGATAGGCAAGAGGCAAGAGGCAAGAGGTGGTTAGATATGTGTAATTAATTTTGCGCGCGGTACTTATAGCAGTTATCTTTATTTTGAGGCGATAAGTCTCTGGTTTTAGGGAACACCAGAACTTCTGTATTAGTTAAGCGTACTTGCATTAGGGAACGCACCCTACAAAATTGCGATCGCAATACAAGCTAATGATGCATCCCACCCATTGGATTGCGATCACCAAACCAAGCCATCAACCAAGTTTGCATCTGCTGAATTTCCTGGCGCTGGCTAGTGGCAATGTTCTCAGCAAAGGGTTGGACAGGCTGATGCTTCACCAGATTATGATTCAGGAGCATTTGCGACATCATCACGGCTCCCATATGATGTTTAATCATATCTTGTAAAAAAGTTTGATCTAGGGCATCGCCCTGAAGTTGACTCAGATCGCGCATCATGGGAACGTAGGAGATGCTAATATTCCCGCTGGGATACCACTGGTTGAGCCAGTTTTTCATCTGAGCAATTTCAGCAGTTTGCGCTTGAATGATATTTTGAGCAAACTGCCTCATCTCAGGACGACTAGTGCGTGCCAGAATAACCTGGGCGGTATCGATTGCCTCCTGATGGTGGGGAATCATTTGGGCAAGATAGTTAAACTCGCTACTGACCTGCATATGATGCATCCCACCCATGCCGTTGCGAGAAGATTGAGCAGAGGTGGAATCTGGAGAATTTCCAGATGGACGTGTCAGAAGTAAAGTTAAGGTTGCAGTCAACCCAAGAGCGGCAACCGCCCCCAGCACAATAATGGCTTTATTCTTCATGGGAGAAACCATTTACAAATCTCACCATACTATAGCACCTGCTCAAAAGTAACCGGAACTATCTTGACCAAGAAATTGGCAGTCTGACGGCTGAACTCACCCGCCGTCGTTAACTTCCGATAAGGCTCAGACAGTACCTGATGAGCCTTTCTTTGTCAACTCTTACTGAATGAGCCTGCCCTGCCAGAAGCCCTTTGATTTCCTGAAGATTTACTCAGGAATCCCAAAACATTGTTGTTGTCCACTAACCAATGACACACCTGGGGTTCGATTGTTTGCAAAAGCTTCATCTATTAGCTTTTGAAAATAATCTAAACACTGCTGTCATGTCCATCCACTTCTTTGTACATTTTGACTAGGTGAAGATGAACGTTGTCTTTCAAATGATTTTAGACAAGTCATAAAAGCGTTAAAGTCATTCCCGTAAATCCTATCACAATAATTCCATTGCTCTGGACTTGGACTTGTTTGAGCTAAGGCTATTGTAGCCGCAACACCCACTGAAAGCACGGTAACACTCAAAACCATAGCATTTTTTAAAATGCTGATCATCGACTTATTGACTACTAGCATAAACCTTCCACCTCCAATTTTACAGGGCGTTGTCAAATTGAAAGATGATCCGAATCAGCTTGGAACTGATTTCATATTCTGATCTGACAACGCATATTCTGATCTGACAACGCCTTATTCTTAAGATATTATCCAACAAGGTTTTTAGATTTATTCAGTCAGCCCTATTTAATGATCGCTGCCGTTTTCCTGTACCGCTCCTAACTGTTGACGCACATCATCGATCGCTAGATTTAACTGGGCAATTTTATCTTCCAAACTGCGGCGGGCCATTTCCATGCCTTCCTCTGGAGTCAAGCGCCCATTGCGGCTCTCCTCTAAAAAAGCTTGATTATCACCATCTGCTAAACTGCGACGGCCGCGATTAGCCAACACTGTCCCCAAAACACCGCCCACTAAACCACCGACAATCGCGCCGGCTAAAAAACCGCCCGTAAACCCATCTCGCTGACTCATAATCCCTTTTTCTCCTAATAGGTTCCAAAAGCTCGATCGCCGGCATCGCCCAATCCTGGCACGATGTAACCGCGGCTATTTAATCCTTCATCGATAATAGCCGTATAGATGTTCAAGCTGGGATAATTTTGACTCAATTTCTGTAAAGCTGGCGGGGCAGCCACGACGGAAATCAGGCGAATCAGGGCAGGATCAACGCCTCTGCTGGTAATTTCTGCCATTGCCATTGAAATTGATCCCCCCGTGGCTAACATCGGTTCGAGAATTAAGACTCTCGTGGCTGGATCAAAACTGGCCGGTAATTTATTTAAATAACAACTCACCTCCAAAGTTTCCTCATTTCTGGCTAAACCGAGGTGATAGGTACTAGCTAGGGGTAAAAGGCTTTGGGCCCCTTCCAACAGGGCTAATCCTGCCCTTAAAATCGGAACTACGGCGATCGGTACGCTAGGATCGATAAAAGTAGCGGGACATTCCGCTAGAGGGGTTTTAACGCTAGTTTCCAGGGTCGGCAACCATTGCCGCGCCGCTTCGTAGGTTAACCAGCGCCCTAGTTCCGTCATCGCTGTTTTAAACAATACCGAGGGTGTATTTTGATCGCGAGCGATCGCCAGCCAATGCTTAACCAGAGGATGTTCGGGAACGTAGACGCGCAGTTGTAAAACCATGAAAAGACTGGAACTCGATCGAGGGCTAAACTTTATCTTAAGCGAAAAAGCCTTCAGGAGTCAGTTATCAGTGATCAGTAATCAGTAATCAGCTTTTTTCTCCCTATCTCCCCATCCCCTAACCCCCATCCCCCATCCCCGATTAAAATAAAAGCAAGCCAGAAGCTTGCGAGCGGCTTCTGACTTGGGGAATTTTAACGACGACGGGTTCTTTGTCGTCTCCTGGCTACTGCTTTACGCTTTCTCTTTTCTTGAGGGGTTTCAAAAAATTGATGCTTTTTGATATCCGCATAAATTCCCGCTTTCGCTACCTGTCGCTTAAAACGACGCAGGGCTGATTCGATCGCCTCGTTCTGACCAACTACCACTTGGGTCATTAACCTAATTCACCTCCTGTAATTGCTCTCTGCCTAAAAAATGCCAACTTCTCATTATAGCACAATCTAGGGTAAAAAGCGATCCAAGGCGGCCTTTAATTCTTCAATTTCTGTCTCGATACTACCTTCCTGGGCAGCCCGGGCAATACATTCGCTCAGATGTTCGTCGAGGATCATTCTGGCGACGCGATCAATCGCCCCGCGAATAGCGGCAATTTGCATCAAAACTTCGGGACAGGGACGATTTTCCGATACCATCGTCTTGATGCCGCGAATATGTCCTTCGATGCGCGAGAGACGGTTAATAATTTGCTTCAGGGAAGCTTCGCTATGGACGTGGGGAGTCCCTTTTGACTCGTGGTCATGTCCCGTCTCGTCGTGGTTGCGAAGGGGGTCGAAAGGGGTAATTTGATTAGTCAAGGGCTTACCGTCAATTCAGTTCTACTCTCTAGTGTGCCACAGTTGCGAACCCCAGTCCCTCCCATGGTTTTGTCTGGTTTAAATTTCGGTTCAGGGGTCTTTGGTTTGCCAATCGGGGCAATTTTCCCCTTGATTCCAACCGCAGGGATGAAATCCACAAATTAGACGCTCTTGCATAATTAATTTTTCAGGGTTCAAAAACGGCAAAAATAAGGATTAAATTGCCTAAAATCTGTAAATACACCATTTAATCGACTATTATTCATTCTTAATTCTCCTGACTACTGGCTACTGATACTAAATCCTGTTTAGAAAGTATAGGGGACCAGGGAGTGGGGAGTGGGTTTTTTAAAGTTCGATTAGGAGTGAGAGATTGAAGCTGGTGATGGGATTTGAACCCGCGACCGGCTGATTACAAATCAGCTGCTCTACCACTGAGCTACACCAGCATTTTTGACCAATCCATTATAACACAAATAGGGCTTGCTGAAAAATTTTTTTCTGGGTCTCACAGGTGTAGGTATTTTACCAACCTGTGAAGACGAGACAAGGAGGACAAGGAGGGAAATCCGAATCTAATTCTTTTTTTTGCTACCTTTAATCGCTTATGAGGTCAGCAAAGCACGACTTTTTGACCAATTTTCAGCTATGTATTTCCGAGAAATCGCCTAAAAATCTGGCCAGATCAGGATTTGAGAGATTGACATCCTCACCGCCGTAAACGGACGGTGATTCCCAAACCTCACGATTTAGGTTTCTGCTTCTTTCCCTTGCGGGGTTCCGCACCGGCCTTAACAGATTTACTCTGTTCTGGTCTTATGGTCGCTCTACAGACTGACAC
>NZ_JADBTZ010000122.1:0-6375 GCF_020245885.1 Microcystis sp. M165S2
GACCACAGATAGTAGGGGGTTTCGTTCAGAAAAGACTTCAAATTCGGCCTTGAACGAGTAAAACTTTCTAGGAAATAAGGTGGAACATGAGATTTTTTCGACTTGTTCAAAGTGGCCGTCCGGCATTCGGACACTCAAAACGGACGGGTCGAAAGTGTCAGACTTAAGCAATTAAGCGTTTTTCGGTGAAGCGTCAACCCCGTTCAGCGACCACCCTAAAAAAGTGGCGTGGTGAGGAATCGCCGTCCGTTTTACGGCGGCGAGGATGTCAACTTAAAACCCCACACCCCAAACCCCACACCCCACTTCCCCACACCCCACACCCCACACCCTGACTGATAACTGATGACTATTCACTGATAACTGATGCCAGGGCTTGACGGGCAATTTTCGTGACGTAGAGGGTGACGGCAACGGTAGCGATAAAACCGATCAGGCGAATAGTCCATTGTAAAACTGGGTTAGTGGCTGGTGCCGAGGTCCCGATAGTGGCAAGATTGCCGGCTAAAGAGCCAATATAAACATACATTATTGTCCCCGGAATCATGCCTGCGGAACCTAGTAGATAATCTTTCAGGGAAACCCCGGTGACACCATAGGCATAATTGAGCAGATTAAAAGGAAATACGGGAGATAAACGGGTTAAAAGCACTATTTTTAAGCCTTCTCTCCCCACGGCTTCATCGATAGCTTGAAATTTACTATTACCTTGAATTTTTTCCGCTACCCAACCCCTAGCCAGATAACGTCCCACCAAAAAAGCGGCAGTAGCGCCGATATTTGCCCCGATAAAGACGTAAAAAGAGCCTAAAACCACGCCAAAAACCACACCAGCCCCTAAAGTCAGGATTGAACCTGGAAAAAAGGCCACAGTAGCTAGAATATAGATAATTATAAACGCGATCGCTCCTACGGCTCCCAAACTATCCACCCAAGTTAAGGCATCGAAAAGAATAGTTTGAGGGTTAAAACCGGTGGAGGCACTCGATTCGAGGGCAAAAGCGGGGGGAGTAGTCAGGAGAAAAGTGCCGCTAAAGGTGATTAGCAGCGGCAAATAACGGCAAATAACCAGCTTTTTCCAGTTGCTGGACTGGGAAATAATCATCACAAGTCCCTAAAAAGAGAATAAAAGAGAGATTAAACTATAGAAGCGAATTAAATAGAACTGGGAGCTATTCTACCCTAGTTATCATTGTTCAGACCAGAAAGCCAAGCCTGAAACTTCCCAGAAAATCCCCCTCTCTGGGAGAAGATAAGACAACCAACAGCCCGGTAATTTTTGCTCTTTACTTGATATTACACCTTGCCGTCTCTGGGGAAAAAATGTCACAATTAGAAATAATTAGCATTGGATATAGCAATCAATCTATGAAAATCATCCCCAAGGTCAAAGCACCTACCTTCCTGCAAATGGCACAATGGATCATTAATCCCGTAGCTTTTATGGAAAATGCCGCCCGCAAGCATGGCGATATTTTTAGCACGAAAGTGGGTTTAACTGTAGATAATTTTATCTTTATCAGTAGTCCTGCGGCCCTACAACAGCTTTTAACTAATGACCGTAAACAATTCTCGGCCCCGGGGGAAGCCAATCGGATTATTGCCCCGATTATTGGTGATTATTCCGTCGTCATGTTAGACGGAGATATCCACAAAAAACGCCGTCAGCTTTTATTGCCACCTTTTCACGGGGAAAGAATGCGTTTGTACGGCGATTTAATCCGCGATATTACCCTGAGAGTAATGGCAGAATTGCCCGAAAATCAACCTTTTAAGGCCCGTTCAGCGACCACAGCGATTGCTTTACAAGTAATTATGGAGGCAGTTTTTGGAATTAGTCAAGGGGAACGTTATCAAACCCTGAAAAAAACTCTCGCTGAAATGCTCGATATTTTTAACTCTCCGGTGATGGCTTCTTTATTATTTTTCCCCATTTTGCGGGCTGATTTTGGTTCCTGGAGTCCCTGGGGAAAATACCAGCGTTACCAAGAAAAAATTGATGATATTATCTACACAGAAATTGCCGAAAGAAAAGCTAATCCTAACCCCAATCGCACCGATATTTTATCACTACTGATGTCGGCCCGGGATGAAGAAGGCAACCCGATGAGCGATAAGGAATTGCGCGATGAATTAATGACCTTATTATTCGCAGGTCATGAAACCACGGCCACTGCTATGTCTTGGGTGCTATACTGGACCCATCGCTACCCAGAAATTAAAGCAAAAATTCTGCAAGAAATAGCCACTTTAGGAGATAATCCTAACCCGATTGATATGACTAGATTACCCTATCTTTCGGCGGTTTGTTCGGAAACTTTACGCATTCATCCCGTGGGAATGTTAACTTTTCCGCGAGTAGTGGAAGAACCGGTAGAACTAGATGGTTATCCTTTAGAAAAAGGGACAATTCTTATGGGTTGTATTTATCTAGCTCACCACCGCGAGCAAACTTTCCCCGATTCCCATACTTTTAAACCAGAACGCTTTTTAGAAAAACAATTCACCCCCTACGAATATATACCTTTTGGTGGTGGAGCGCGTCGTTGTATCGGGGAAGTTTTAGCTATTTACGAGATGAAAATCGCTATCGCCACAATTTTAGCCAATTATCAGTTAACTCTAGTTAATAATACCCCCGAAAAACCCAGCCGCCGCGGTGTAACCCTTGCTCCCTCGCGAGGAGTTCCCATGGTCTTAAAAGGACGACGGGAACCTCTGGTGACTGCCCCGATGCTCGCCGAAATTTCTTAACAAAACTGACAAACTATTGTACAATCAGAGTTGTGGTATCCTCTATCATAACTCTGTTTTTTTGTCAATAAAATTGGGGATAATTATGGTCTTAATTCGTTTAGCTAAATCTTGGCAAATTTCCGAAAATGATGTCACTTCTGAAAGTGTTTATTTTAACCGTCGTCGCTTTTTACAGGGGTTAATCGGGGCAGGAATTGCGGGGAGTTCACTGTTATTAACTGGTTGTGGTAAATCCTCCTCCTCGGAAGCTTTAGAAAAAAGTTTGCAATTACCTAAAATTGAAGGGTTCAGCAAGAATCCGAATTTTTTAACGGTAAATCGCCCCATAGTTGCCGAAACTGTAGCGGGGAGATATAACAATTTTTATGAGTTCGGAGGGGGGAAAAATATCTGGTTAAAAGCGCAGAAATTACCGACGAATCCCTGGACGGTAGAAGTGGGAGGATTGGTAAAAAATCCCCAAACCTACGATATAGATACTATTAAAAAAACCTTTCCTCTCGAAGAAAGAATCTATCGTTTTCGTTGTGTGGAAGCTTGGTCAATGGTCTTACCTTGGTTGGGTTTTCCGATGAGTGCTTTAATCGCGGCAGTGGAACCAAAACCCGAAGCAAAATTCGTCCGTTTCACCTCCTTTTATGATCCCGAAATTACTAAAGGGCCAGGATTACATTTAGGAGCCTTACCTTGGCCCTATACAGAAGGTTTAAGAATTGAAGAAATGGCCAACGAATTAGCTTTCTTTGCCGTGGGAATTTTCGGTCATGATTTACCCAAACAACAGGGCACACCCTTGCGAATGGTTATTCCTTGGAAATACGGTTTTAAAGGAGCAAAATCGATAGTAAAAATTGAATTTACCGCCAAACAACCCGCCACCTACTGGAACACAATTGACGCTCACGAATACGATTTTGAGGCTAATGTAAACCCCAGTAAACCCCATCCCCGTTGGTCGCAAGCAACGGAGAAATTTATCGGCAGTAGAAGTGATTTATCTTGGGAAATTATCGAAACTCTGCCCTATAATGGCTATAGTGAATATGTAGCTAGTTTATATAGTTAAGTCCTATGATTATCCCCGTTTTATTCAGTTGAAGGAAGTATTTATGGATAATAAAACCCTGTACGAACAAGACTTTTATCTCTGGATTAGAACTACTATTAATCAACTGCAAGCCAGACAGTTTGAGCGGGTAGATTTAGAGAATTTACTGGAGGAGTTAGCAAGTATGGGAAGGAGTGAAAAGCGCACAATTGAAAATCTTTTGATTCAATTGCTGGTACATTTGCTGAAACTAACTTACTGGACAGGAGAAAAAGCTAGAAATGAGGGTGACTGGAAAGGGGAAATTAGAAACTTTCGCCGACAAATAATCAAAGAAGTTAAAGATAGTCCTAGTCTGAAACCCTATATTCTCGAAATTTTCGATGAATGTTATCTTTCAGCCCGAAAAAATGCCAGTGATCGCTCTCAATTACCCCTCGATACTTTCCCCGCTATTCCCATTGGTTCCCTTGAACAAATTCTCGATGAAGATTGGTTTCCTGCTAATAAACACGAGTAATATATAGAGGTAAATTATGGATAATAAAACCCTGTACGAACAAGACTTTTATCTCTGGATTAGAACTACCATTAATCAACTGCAAGCGAGACAGTTTGAGCGGGTAGATTTAGAGAATTTACTGGAGGAGTTAGCAAGTATGGGAAGGAGCGAAAAACGCACAATCAAAAGTCTGTTAACCCGATTATTAGAACATTTACTTAAACTCAAATATTGGACAGCAGAAAGAGAGAGAAACGAAGGTCACTGGAAGGGAGAGATTAGAACTTTTCGTCTCGATATATTAGATGAACTTAAAGATAGTCCTAGTCTGAAACCCTATATTCTCGAAATTTTCGATGAATGTTATCTTTCAGCCCGAAAAAATGCCAGCGATCGCTCTAAATTACCCCTCGATACTTTCCCCGCTATTGCCATTGGTTCCCTTGAACAAATTCTCGATGAAGATTGGTTTCCTGCGGGCGATAATCTGGAAATATAGCCATCAGTCAGGCTGCTCCATACTGCTGTAACAAAAAACAACCGTACCCCGATAGCGATCGCTAAAAGTCGAATAATTGTAAGTTTTTGTCAAGGGGTGCGGTCAGATCTAAGAATCATCGCTAGAATGAGCCTAACTGTCAGGAATTTAGTTAAACAAGGTTTTTGGCAATATGCTAATCTGGCTAACAAGCTTTTGGGCGTGATATAGGGAAAAGTTCTTGCAATCGCGCCTAAATAGAGTGTTATACGGAAAGTTGACCCATATCGTTACCCCAGAGAGTGTTGTACGGAAAGTTGACCTATAAGATGTAGTTAGACGGAATTTTGGAAGTAAACCAACGAGATTATGTTAAGCAGAGTGTCACAATTAATAGCGATTAGTTTGCTGTGTTTAGTGGGCTGCTCTGGACGAGCTAGTAATAATAATGAACCTGCTTTCCCCAAAAAGACAAGCGTAACTGAGTCTGAGCTATCTGGTTGTTGGTCTCAAAGCTTGGGAGTGGGTGGTACATTATTGAAAAATACATATACCCTTGAATCAGGAGTTAATTACACTCGAAGAAGTAAATACACCGTTGGCCCACCTGAAGCTGTTTCTCTTCCCGAAGCTGTTTTCTTTGGAAAATGGATTATTGATAATGAGGATGTCAAAATCAAAGAGAGTCAAGACGATGCAGAAAAAACCATAACCCTGAAGGTGATTTCAAACCACGAACTGAAACTTCTAGGATCAAGCTCAAATGCTTTATTGTTAAGATGTTAAGTGTGATCGCCATCTTTGTTGTTCAGGGTAAAATAGAGGGGTTAATTTTGAAATCGAGGTCATACCGATGACAGTCCGCCAACGACGTTACAGCAAAGAAGAGATAGCCCAACGCGGGCAAGAACTTTATGAGTCTGGCATTCGGCCGCAAGTCGAAGCTGGCAACGAGGGCAAAATCCTAGCGATCGACATCGAAACTGGAAATTTTGAGGTTGATGAAACGGTCGTAGCTGCAACTAATCGGCTGTTTGAGCGCAATCCCGATGCCCAGCCTTTTGGAATTCGGATTGGACATCGCGCCGTTTATCACTTTGGTTCGCGGAGTTTGAAGAAGGGTCAATGATATATGGAGTGGTGAATTTGCGTCGGGAAGCCACGCTTTCCCTTGTTGTTGGTAATTCATCTGGTCAAAGAGAATTCATCAATACCGTGATTGATACAGGGTTTGATGGCTTTCTGTCTTTACCCTCTGAAATCATTGTTCGTCTTGGATTGCCTTGGACGATTTCCAACCCAGCAACTCTGGGGGATGGTAGCGAAGTCTTGTTTGATTTTTACCGAAATTTTGGGTTAAAGCCCCGTCCTTTTAGGACGGCTTTTTAAACTATAGCTTGTTAACTTAACTTTTATTGTGCTATACTTATTTTATCTAAGTAACCCGTGCGTAAAATGTTTGTCTTAGAGTTTAAAGTTAAAGCTAAAACTCAACAGTATCAAGCCATAGACGATGCTATTCGTACTGCTCAATTCATCCGTAACAAATGTGTAAGGTTATGGATGGATACAAAAGGTACGGGTAAGAAC
>NZ_JADBTZ010000123.1:0-8370 GCF_020245885.1 Microcystis sp. M165S2
CAAGGGTTGCGCTTGCTTTGGTTTAACCTGAGCGACTTAGTTTTTGCTGCGCTTTTTTCTGGCTTGAGATTTTAGGTTCGACAGCAACTCCTTGATTGTTTTTTGAGTTACCCCTTGACAATCAAGACAGTCGCTACGTTCTCACACCTGATAACTGAATCACTGATAACTGATAACTGATAACTGATGTGGGGGGCTATAATGGGAAAAAATAGCTCATCCATCAATCTTATGAGTCAAGGATCTCGGCAAGAAATAAAAACCCAAGCAATAATCCTCGCTACCTTTGTGGCGATTTTTTGGCTGTTAGAGATTTTAGATCAATTTGTTTTTCGGGGCAGTTTAGACATTTTCGGGATTATTCCGCATCAAGTCATCGGATTGCGGGGTATTCTTTTCGCACCTTTCCTACACGGTGACTTTCCCCATCTTATCGCTAATACGGTTCCTTTCCTGATTCTCGGTTGGTTGGTGATGTTACAGGAAACCAGTGACTTTTTTATTGTGACTGGGTTGACTATGCTGGTGGGGGGGTTAGGAGTCTGGTTATTTGCTACTCCCGGCTCCATCCATATCGGGGCAAGTATCTTGATTTTTGGCTATTTAGGTTTTTTATTACTGCGGGGCTATTTCCAGAGAAATATTCCTTCTATACTCTTGTCGATTCTAGTCTTTTTACTCTACGGTGGCACAATTTGGGGCGTTTTGCCTTCCCGTCCGGGGATTTCTTGGCAAGGACATTTATTTGGTTTCCTAGGCGGGGTTTTAGCCGCCAAATTAATCGCCACCGAAAAGAAACATTATCCCTAAATGGGGGAACCTTCTATCTCGCTACAAACTTCGTAAAAATCGGTGACAGGCGGTTTCACAAACAGAGGAGCCATGGATTTCAGCAATAATTCATGGGCTTCGCTTTTATTTGCCTCCATATCATCGATTTTATCCCAGATGATCACGGCAATTCCTTCGTCGGTTCCGGGTTTTTGCAGCAGAAAAGCCCCTTGGAATCCCGTGGAATAGGTGGAAACGGCCTTTTCGTAGAGTTTTTGGGCCTCGGAAAAACACCCCGGTTTGAATTCACCAATAGCCACATAGGCGTATTTATGTTTGAGAAAATCGAGAAATTCTGGCATGGCAATGAGGGGAAATGGAATAAATCTTTCTTTCTACTCTCATTAAAACTTAGATCGATCGCCCCCTCCGCCCCATCCACATATTTTTTTAACTAAGCTTCCCCAATTGTCTCTTTTTTTGTTAGCTTATATGTAGTCGTTATGAGTTTGTATAAGTTCTATGATCAAAATCGTTGGTATTAATGGCAGTTTACGCCCCGGATCCTATAGTGCGATGGCGTTAGAAGTTGCTATCAGTCGAGTACAGGGGTTAGGAGTAGAAACGGAGATAATTGACCTGAGAAAACTCTCTTTACCCTTCTGTAACGGGGGAGATGACTATTCTGACTATCCCGATGTGGCCAAAATGCAGCAAACGGTTAAATCGGCAGCGGGATTAATTTTGGCGACACCGGAGTATCATGGCAGTGTCAGTGGTGTGATGAAGAATGCCCTAGATTTAATGAGCTTTGAGGAGTTATCGGGAAAGGTTGCTGGATTAATCAGTGTTTTAGGCGGCCAATCCAATAGTAACGCCCTAAATGATTTAAGAATCATTCTCCGTTGGGTTCACGCTTGGGTAATTCCGGAACAAATTGGCTTAGGACAAGCGTGGAAAGTCTTCAACGAAGAAGGAAAAATCCTTGACGAGAAGCTTTCCCAACGTTTTGACGCTTTTGCTGCAAGTTTAGTCGATAATACCCGTAAACTCAACGATATCTAGTAATATCGATGGTGATTTTACCGGTGAAATGGGGAATTGGGGCGGCGGGTTTCGATAATTGTACTCTTACCTGTCGCACTCGATCGAGTTGTAGGATATCCTCAGCGATAACCGTGGCCAATTTTTCCACTAGGGCAAATTTGCCGGTTTCAATCTGGTGTTTGACAATTTTGATCGCCTGTCGATAATCTAGGGTATCTTCAATTGCGTCACTTTTGCCAGCAATGCTGATATCAACTTCTAGGGATAAATCCACCTCAAACCATTGACCTAAAACCTGTTCTTCGGCCAGATATCCTGTGTAACCGTAGGCACGAATTCCCGTAACGTGAATAGTATCCATAGATAGTTAAATTTAAAAACTGGCAGCGTTGGTCACAAAGATGAAGTGTAACCTAATTTGGTATCGACGACCCACTCCCCAAAACGAAAACTTCCTACCCGACCATTAAGATAACTGCTATAAATTATAGTTTAGACGGCTCTTACCTGTTCGGCGTAATCTTTGGAGCGTAGTTGACGGAAACCTTGAAAAGCCAGTTGTCTCAAATTTAGAGGTAAATAGGAAAGCAGTAAACCCAGTCTAGCTCGTCGGGATTTTCCTAACAATTGCGAGGCTTTTTCTATTAAAACTCGCCCAGCCTCGTTTTCTCCCTTTTCAATTAATTTTATTCCCAAAGATTCCTGTAAAAAAGCCGCTTTTTTTACTCTTTCTTCTTCTAATTTTACATCATTAAAGTGATAACTTTCTGTACAAAACAGTTTTGCTTGCAAAAAATGAACTGCTTGTTTTAAGCTAGTTTGACCGCCATGGAAACGATATTCCATTAATAATTCCGGCAGAAAATAAGCTTGTTTTCCCGCTAAAGCTAAACGCACTAATAAATCAAAATCTTCACAACCATCCGCTTGAGAGCGCATATAATCCACATCGGCTAAAGATTGATAACGAAAAAGAGTCGAACCCACCTGTAAACTTTGATAGGAAAAAGTTTGTCTCTCTAAATCAGTAATAATCCCTTGTTGTAATCTGTCTTTGCCCCATTTCGCTGAATTTTCCTGGGTTGCCGAGGCAACTTTTTGTCCAAATTTATCAATAATCCAGTGATCGGTACAGACAAAATCAACGTTTTTTTCTTGATCTAAAATAGGGACAGTTTTCGCTAAAAATTCAGGAGTTAGTCCATCATCATCATCGAATTTAATAAAATATTCTCCCCGAGCAGCCGTAAAACCCGAGCGCATATTTAAACTTCTACCAAGATTTTGGGGATGACGCAGATAAAGTATTCTCGAATCCTGAAATGCTGCCACCACTTCTGGGGTATGATCAGAAGAACCATCATCACAAACAATTAACTCAAAATCTTCATAAATCTGCCGCAGGACACTATTAATCGAATAGGTGAGATAATCGGCGCGGTTATAGGTGGGAATACAAACAGTTACTTTCGGCATAATATTTTCAGTAATCAGTAATCAGTAATCAGTAATCAGTTATTCGTTATTAGTGAACAGGGATATCGGGATATCAAGAGAGAAAAGCTAACGGCTGAAGGCTGATGGCTGACGGCTGACGGCTTTAAAAGTATTTTTACATTTTTCCAAAGGAATGTTAAGTTTTAGGTTATTGAATGAGTAACCTTGATAGCCATGGCTCCTAAAATAGCAGGGATTATCTGTACCCACAACCGCGATCACTACCTAGCAGGAGCGATCGATAGTCTTTTAGCGCAAACCTGTCCAGATTGTGAGATTTTAGTGGTTGATAACGCATCCACCGATAAAACCCGTCAAGTGGCCCAGTCGCGTCTGGGAGATGGGCGGCTAAAATACGTTTACGAACCTATTTTAGGGCTATCTACCGCCAGAAATCGCGGGGCGAAGGAAACTAGAGCGCCGATTTTAGCCTATTTGGATGACGATGCGATCGCTAGTCCTCAATGGTTAGAAATTCTGTTAAATGCCTACGAAAATAACGAAAAACTGGCAGTAGCGGGGGGAAAAGTCACTCTTATTTGGCCGCAAGGCTACAGTCAACCCAATTGGTTATCCGATGAGTTAGCAGGGGGTTTAGGGGCTTTCGATTTGGGCGACAATGTGGTATACATTAGCCAGGCGAATTTAACTCCGCGAGGGGTTAATTACTCAATTCGGCGGGATTTCTTGGATAAAATTGGCGGTTTTGACCCTAATTTGGGAAGAATTGGGAAAAAACTTCTCTCTAACGAGGAATTATACACGACAGAACTGGCACTCGCCCAGGGATGGCAAGTGGGCTATTTTCCCACCGCATTGGTGGAACACAATGTAGCCCCGGAAAGAATCAATCGTCAATGGTTTATGCGTCGTAGTTGGTGGCAAGGCATCAGCGAACACTACCGGGAAGAAGTGGCAGGAAAGACGGGATTGGCTCAATTTAGGCGAGGAGGTGAGCGTTTGGTGAGAGGATTGGTTAAATATGTCAAATTTATCAATAATCCCGCTAAAAGCTTTGATAATCTTCTCTATGCCTACGGACAAATCGGTTATTTAAGCGAGGCCGCCAAGGCGATGTTAAACCCTCAAAAGTAAATTATTGTAAATAAATGAGTAAAAAAGCGTTAATTTGTGGTATATCGGGGCAGGATGGAGCCTACCTAGCCGAATTACTGTTAAAAGCAGGCTATACAGTTTGTGGCACCTCCCGGGATGCCCAAATGTCCTCTTTTAGTAACCTGAAACGTTTGGGAATCAAGGAACAGGTAAAACTAGAATCGATGGCACTGAACGACTTTCGCAGTGTCCTACAAGTCTTAATTAAAATTCAGCCCGATGAGGTCTATAATTTGGCTGGACAAAGTTCTGTGGGTTTATCCTTCGAGCAGCCAGTGGAAACCTTAGAAAGTATTGCCACGGGAACCTTAAATCTCTTAGAAGCAATTCGATTTACCGGAGCAAAAATTAAATTATATAATGCAGGATCGAGTGAATGTTTCGGGGATATCGGCGATAATTCTGCCGACGAAAATACCCCTTTTCGTCCTCGCAGTCCCTACGCTGTGGCCAAATCGGCGGCTTTTTGGGAAGTGGCTAATTATCGAGAAGCCTACGGAATTTTTGCCTGTTCAGGCATACTTTTCAATCATGAATCTCCCCTGCGTCCCGAGCGCTTTGTTACCCAAAAAATTATTGCTGCCGTGGCTAGAATTGCCCAAGGAAGTCCCGAGACTTTACACTTAGGAAATATGGATATTCAAAGGGATTGGGGTTGGGCTCCGGAGTACGTTGAAGCGATGTATTTAATGCTGCAACAGGAGCAACCCGATGATTACGTGATTGCCACGGGAGAAAGTTCAAAACTGGAGGATTTTGTGGCCACAGCTTTTGCTACTGTTGGCTTAAATTGGCAAGATCATGTAATTTCCGATCGAAGTTTATTAAGACCAACAGATTTAGCCATTAGTCGCGGCAATCCCAACAAAGCTAAGGAAAAATTAGGTTGGCAAGCACAATACAAAATGACTGATATTGTCCGCATGATGGTAGAAAATCGTTTAGAGAAATAGCCATGAATATCTTAATGATTAGTTCCACCTTTCCCTATCCACCCAGCAAAGGAGGAACTCAGGGCAGAACTTTTAATTTACTCAAATATCTCAGCAAAAATCATGATATTACTCTCATGGTTCAGCGTACTGCTGATGTCAGCGATGAGGAGGTAGAAAAGTTAGGTAACTTTGTTAGTGAATTGGTAGTTTTTCCCCGTCCTCAAGATGCCAAAACTGGAATAATTGCTAAACTGCAAAGATTAGCTCAATTCCTGAAAACGGGAACCCCTCCCAATGTACTTTTTGGCTATTCTCAAGAGATGCAGAACTGGATAGATAGGGCAGTTAAGAGTCAAAAATTCTCAGTCATTACCAGTGAACATAGCGTTAATGAAATTTATATTCGTTCCGAATGGCAACGGCAAATTAGGACAGTAATTGATGTGCATAGTTCCCTCTATCAAACCAGCAAAAGTCAATTAGAAATTGGGGTTTCTAGTCAAAAATTACGGGATCGTCTCTACCTTCCTCTCCTGCGTCGCTACGAACAAAAAACTGTGCAGAAATTCTCAAAAATTGTCGTCACCACCGATGATGATCAAAAACAAATGCGAGAATTCGCTCCCAAGAAAGAGATTTATTTAATTCCTAATGCAGTCGATTTAGATTTATTTGCCTATCGTCCCGAGGCTCCTGCTGGACATAATTTAGTTTTTATCGGTGGGTTAGATTATTGGGTTAATATCGATGCGGCCTGTTTTTTAGCTAGGGAAATTTTACCTCGTATTCAAATTACTTACCCCGATACTACTTTAACTCTAGTCGGTGCTAATCCATCCCTAGAAGTGCAAGAATTAACTAAGTTAAAAGGAGTGATTGTGACGGGACGAGTACCATCAATGACCACCTATCTTCATCAGGCAACTGTGGCAGTTATTCCCCTAAGAACGGGTTTTGGAATGAAGTTTAAAACCCTAGAATCTATGGCCGCAGGGGTGCCTGTGGTGGCCAGCGATCGAGGTTTAGAAGGGTTAACAGTGGAAGGAAATAATGTTCCTTTAGCAGCCTTAAGGGCTAATAGTATTGAGGAATATTGTACGGCGATTAGTAGTCTTTTTGAATCGGCAGAGTTGCGAGAAAAATTATCTAGAAACGCTCGCAAGTTAATCGAAGATAATTATACTTGGCAGCAAGCAGCCGCTAAGTACGAACAAGTTTTGACTGCTGATATTTGTTAGGAAATTTCTCTAGTTTTTTGTAAATTAATATGCTATCAAATCAAATAACAGTGAAAATATCTGTGGTTGTTCCTCTCTATAACGAAGAGGAAAATATCGATGTTCTCTTTAGCCGACTTTTAGCAGTTTTAGAGGCACTAAATACCAGTTATGAGGTCATTTGCGTCAATGATGGTAGTCGTGATAATACTCTCAAAAATCTCGTGGAATATCATCAACGTTATCCACAAATTAAAGTGGTTAATTTATCCCGTAATTTTGGTAAAGATATTGCCATGTCAGCAGGAATTGATTACAGTCAAGGGATGGCAGTAATTCCTATTGATGCTGATTTACAAGATCCCCCCGAATTAATTGCCGAAATGATCGAAAAATGGCAGCAGGGTTATGATGTGGTTTATGCGTCCCGTCGGGTTAGAATTGGCGAAAGTTGCTTGAAACGTTTCACCGCAGAAGGTTTCTATCAAGTCATTAATAAATTGAGTCGGGTTCCTATTCCCCCTAATACGGGAGATTTTCGCTTAATCGATCGCCGAGTGGTAGAATCAATTAAAAAAATGCCCGAACGTCAAAGATTTATGAAAGGAATATTTGCTTGGGTGGGATATAAACAGACATCAATTTTATTCGATCGAGAACCCCGGTATCAAGGACAAACTAAATGGAATTACTGGAAATTATGGAATTTTGCCATCGATGGTATTACCTCTTTTAGTTTTTTACCCCTGAAAGTCTGGACCTATGTAGGATTTATCATTGCACTTGTTAGTCTTGTTTATGCTAGTTTTTTAATGCTCAGAACTATTATTTTAGGAATCGACGTACCCGGATACGCTTCTCTGATGGTTGCTGTTCTATTTTTAGGAGGAATCCAATTACTGACTCTTGGTATTATTGGCGAATATATTGGCAGAGTTTATGAAGAAGTAAAGGGCCGGCCACTTTATCTTGTTCGAGATTGTTATGGTTTTGAAAATAGGAAACAAGTTACTGATAAAATAACTCAAAATTAAAATACTGATAAGAGGAGAATTAAGTCTATGAATACCGAAGTTTTTCAGCAATTTTTTGCCTATTGTGTCGGTAGTTGGCAAACGGAAAGAACCTATCATTATCTAGCTGATCAAGAAGTGGAACGTTCCCGTACTGAATTCCTCATTCAACCCCTCACTAGGGAGATTAAACAGAAAGTTCTGACAGATAATAACTATCCCGATATTGCCGATTTAGAAACTATCCCTGGGTTTAATTTAGGTTTCTATACCATCTCGGAAAAAGGAGAAGAAGTGCGACAAAATCTTAATCTTTTATTTGTGGTTAAAGCAGAAAATAACGGTTATTTAGAAGGGGATTATCTTCGTGATCGCGCCTACGAAGAAGCAAGACCAATTATCTCCGCTTTTCGCTTTGATTCCACCACCAGAGAGTTATTAATGACCACCAATTATACTCGCAGTGTTTCCGTGGATTCAATTACTTTAATCAATCCAGACCTGCGAATTCGCAAAATTATTAACTATCAACGTCCCAAGAAGGGGGAACCCTTGGAAAAAGTTCTCTTGGTCGGTTTTGGGGTTGAGTGTAAAGTCAGTTAAAAAAATAGGTAGTGATCCGATAGTAGTGGTGTAGCTCTCTTGCTTATCTAGCCTGAGTTGTGTAGAATATTGACTAATAAAAATAATTACCTGATAAATGTCAAGAATTTGCTTTTTATGATTCAATAATTTGCTTTTTATGATTGCTGTTTTTATCAAAATCTTCTCTGG